>DATBBS010000091.1:0-13408 GCA_036270895.1 Xanthobacteraceae bacterium | reverse complement strand
GAGATGCGTGAGCGCCTCCCAGCCGCGCCGCAACCCGATGACCTCGATGTCGTTCTCGCTGCTGCGGTAGGTGACGCTCTTGATGACCGCGTTGAGGCCCGGAACGTCGCCGCCGCCGGTGAGAATGCCGATGCGTCTTTTCGCCATGACCGCCCCGTTATGCTGGCATACGGATATAACGCACGCATCGCGCCATGGTTGCGTCGCCAAGGGCGACAGCGCCCCTTGAGTCGGCGGCACATTATAGCGCGCCGCCCGTACGAAACGCAGGGCCGAGCGGCCGGATTGGGCGCAGATCAGGCCTGCGGTCCAGCCTGCCGTCCATGACACCGGCGCGGCGCGCGTTGTAGCATGGCGTCCAGTCGAAACGTCGAGCGGGCCGGCAAAACGATGCGGACCTTCTGGGTGACGATCATCCTCGGCCTCATGGCGGCCACGCCGGCGCCGGCGCAACAGAAGGACGAGGCGGCCGGCTACCCGAGCCGCACCGTCAAGATCATCGTCTCGGCGCCGCCCGGCGGCGGGCTCGACATTGCGGCGCGGCTGATGGCCGACAAGCTGCAGCAGCGCTGGGGCCAGGCGGTGGTGGTCGAGAACCGGCCCGGCGCCGGCGGCAACCTGGGGACCGGCGAGGTCGCGGGCGCCGAGCCCGACGGCTATACGCTGCTTTCCGCCCAGCCGGGGCCGCTCACCACCAACGTGCTGCTCTACAAGAACCTGCACTTCGATCCCGCCGCGCTCGAACCGGTCATCCTGATGACCACGCTGCCCAACGTGCTGGTGGTGCGCGCCGATTTTCCGGCCAATACGGTCGGCGAGCTGATCGCCTATGCGAAGGCAAACCCGGGTAAGGTGAATTTCGGCTCGCAGGGCGTCGGCACCACGCCGCATCTGACCGCCGAGCTCTTCGCCCGCCGCACCGGGGCGGTGCTTACCCACGTGCCCTACCGCGGCACGATCCAGTCGGTGAATGACCTGATCGCCGGGCATCTCGACCTCCTGTTCATGCAGCTCGACGCGGTGCGCGAGCACTACCAGGCCCGCAAGATCAAGATGCTCGCCGTCACGGTCGACCGGCGGCTGCCGGCGCTGCCCGAGATTCCGACCATGGCCGAGACCGGCGTGCCGGATTTCCGCTCCGACACCTGGAACGCCATCGCGGCGCCCCCGAAGACACCCAGGCCGATCATCGACAAGCTCAACGCCGCCATGAACGAGGTCTTCGCGCTGCCGGAGATCCGCGACCGCCTCGCCACCATGAGCATGCAGCCGGCCGGCGGCTCGCCGGCCGACATGGCGGCTTTCGTCAAGGCCGAGACCGCCCGCTGGGGCGAGGTGATCCGGGCGGCGAATATTACGGTGAATTAGCGCATGGTCCGGTGAAGTCGAACCACGCACTCCGTCACGCCCGGGCTTGGCCCGGGCATCCACGTCTTGCTTCAGCGCCAGGAACAAAGACGTGGATGGCATCGGATCTCGGGCTTGCCCGAGATCCGCAAATATTAATGCCGTAAGTCGGGCAAGCCCGACTTACGGTGACAAGCCCGGCCATGACGATTCATCAACGCGGTAACGGCTTTAGCAACCTGCGCAAATTGGTGTATAGGGCAACCGCGCATCGCCCCCGGCCCCCACCCTGGACACCCCATGACCGACATGACGGCCCTCATCCGCGACCTGGTGGTCGCCAACCGCATCCTGGCGTCGGAAAACGTCGTGGACGCCTACGGCCATGTGAGCGTGCGCCATCCGACCCGGCCGGACCGTTTCCTGATCGCGACCTCGCTCGCGCCCGAGCTGGTGGGCGAGCAGGACATCATCGAGTTCAACCTCGACTGCACGCCGGTGCGCGACGACGGCCGGCCGCTCTACCACGAGCGCTTCATCCATGGCGGCATCTACGAGACGCGGCCGGACGTGCAGGCGGTGGTCCACGCCCATTCGGAGGACGTGCTGCCCTTCACCATTGCCAAGACGCCACTGCGTCCGGTGATCCATTCGGGCAGCTTCATGGGCGTGCATGTTCCGGTGTGGGACATCGCCGACCGCTTCGGCCCCGACACCAACATGCTGGTGACCAACATGGCGCAGGCGCGCGACCTCGCGGCCGCGCTCGGCCCCGACAATGTGGCGCTCATGCGCGGCCACGGCTTCTCGGCCGCGGCGCGCTCGCTGATCGAGGTGGTGCGCATGTCGGTCTATGTGCCGCGCAACGCGCGCGCGCTGCTCAACGGGCTGCGGCTCGGCGACATCACGCCGCTGTCGGAGGGCGAGGTCGCGGCGCGCAATTCCGGCTACAAGCCCTATTCGCTCGAAACCCGCCGCGCCTGGAAATACTGGGCGCACAAGGCCGGTTGCGCCCACCTGGTGGAGGATCACCCGATCGATCACCAGCACAAGCCGTGGGGAGCGTAGGCCTGTAGGATGGGTTAGGCGCGGAACGCGCCGTAACCCATCATGTGAACAGAAAATCGTTCATAGAGAATTCACTACCCGCCATTTCCGTTCCCCTGCCCCACCGATGGGTTTCGCTCCGCTCAACCCATCCTACGAAGAGGCTCTTCATGAACCGCCTGAAGCTCACCATCGCCACCACCGACTACGACCATTTCCGCGATTTCCGCACCGGCGTGGTGCGGGCGGAGGGCATCGATCACAACTGGCTCACGCTCGGGCATCACGAGATCTTTTCCCGCTTCACCTTCAACCGCGAATGGGACGTGAGCGAGCTGTCCTTCGCAAAATTCACCGCCCAGGTGACGCGCGAGAATCCCGACATCATCGGCATCCCGGTGGTGTGCTCGCGGCTTTTCCGCTTCGGCTCCTTCTATGTGAACAAGAAGAGCAAGATCAAAACCGCCAAGGACCTGAAGGGCAAGAAGATCGGCTCGCCCGAATGGGCGCATACCGCCGCCGTCTATATGCGCGGGTGGCTCGGCGACGAGCACGGCATCAAGCTGCAGGACATCCACTGGTACCAGGCGGGCGCGAACGAGGCCGGCCGCATCGAGAAGGTCGAGCTGAGCCTGCCGGAGGGAATGAAGCTCACCCGCGTCGCCGACAAATCGCTGAGCGAGTTGTTGGCGGCGGGCGAGATCGACTGCGCGCTGATCGCGCGGCCGCCGACCTGCTTCCTGCAGGGCCATCCCGACGTCGAGCGGCTGTTTCCCGACTTCATGCCGATCGAGGAGCAATACTACAAGCAGACGAAAGTCTTCCCGATCATGCACATCATCGCGGTCAAGCGCGAGGTGCTCGACGCGCATCCCTGGGTCGGTCGCAATCTCTACAACGCGTTCCTGGAATCGAAACGGCGCAGCCTCGAGCGGCTGCTCGATCCCGCGGTGTCGCGCTATCCCCTGCCCTGGCTGCCGACCTATGGGCGCAAGATGCGCGACCTGTTCGACGGCGATCCCTTCCCGTTCGGCATCGAGGAGAACCGGCCGACCCTGGAAGTTTTCCTGCGCTACACCTTCGAGCAGGGCATCGCCCACCGCCACGCCAAGCCCGAGGAGATTTTCCAGAAAGGCATCATGGCGTCGGTCAAGGTGTAGCGCCGCTTGCCAATGAGGCGTCATGCCCGCGCAAGCGGGCATCCAGTACGCCGTTCCCGTGCGGGGAAGCTCAGCGTTCGTTCGAAAGCGCCGGGAGTACTGGATCGCCCGCTTTCGCGGGCGATGACGCCGAATTAAATGGCCCTCACTCCACCCTCGCGCCCGACACCTTCACGATCGCGCCCCACTTCGGCACCTCGCCAGCCAGGAAGGCGCCGAAATCCTCCGGCGTGCCGATCTTGGCGAGCGCGCTGATCTTGACCAGGCTCTCTTTGGCCTCCGGCGACCGCAGGCCCTCGTTGATCGCCGCATTGAGCCGCGTCACGATCTCGCGCGGCGTGCCGGCGGGCGCGACCACGCCGGTCCAGGCGTCGAGGTTGAAATCGGGAAAACCGCTCTCGATCATGGTCGGCACGTCCGGCAGGAGCGGCCAGCGCGTCGCGCTCGCCATCGCGAGCGCCCTCACCTTCCGGTCCTGGATGAGCGGATAGAGTCCGGTGAGCCCGTCGATGGTCATCTGGGTCTGGCCGCCGAGCAGGTCGGTGACCGACTGGGCCGAGCCCTTGTAGGGCACATAGACGATGTCGATGCCCGCCTTGGCGCGAAACAGCGTGCTCAAAAGATGCGGCGGCGTGCCGATGGCGGAGCCGTAATTGAGCTTGCCCGGATTGGCCTTGGCGTAGGCGACGAATTCCTGCAGCGTGCTGGCCGGCACCGACGGCGCCACCACGAACACATGCGGCAGCAGCGCCACGCTGGCGACCGGCGCGAAGGATTTGACCGGATCGTAATCGGCGTTGCTGTAGAGCGCGGGTGCGACGCAGAGCGAGCCGGAAGACCCGAACAGCAGCGTATAGCCGTCGGGCTCGGCGGTCGCGACCGACCTGGAGCCGAGCGTGGCGCCGCCGCCGGGGCGGTTCTCGATGATCACCTGCCCGACCCGCGTCGTGATCTGCTGCGCCACGATGCGCGCCGTGGTGTCGATCGGCCCGCCCGGCGGATAGGGCACGATCAGCTTGATCGGCTTGTCGGGATAGGATTGCGCGGCGGCACGGCCGAGCGCGCCAACGAGCCCGGACGCCGCGAGCGCGGAGACGACGACACGTCTGGTGATCATCACCCGCCTCCCGGTCGGAGCATTTTCCGGCGAAGTGGCCGCCGGTTCGCCGTAGAAAATGCGACCAGAATCTAAGCCCTCCGTCGGCGTCAGGCCTTCTTCGGCGCCAGGATACCCGCGAGCGCGACGGCCGCAAGACCGAGCGAGATCAGCACGTCATAGCCGGCGAGCGAGATCCCGAACAGCCGCCAGGCTGCCTCGTCGCAGCGGATCACCACGGTTTTTTCCATGCTCTCGAGCAGGCTGCCCGCATTGCCGAAACCGGAGATCGGCCCGGAGCAGTCGGTCGGGCCGGGCCAGAATTTCCATTCGACGCCGGCGTGATAGACGCTCAGCCCCGCCACGATCAGCATCGCCACCATGATCACGGCGAGCCCGGCCCGCACCAGGGTGTGCGGCGCGCCGCGCAACGCCGCGATCCCGATCACGAGGGCGAGCGGGATCGACACATAATAGGGAATGCGCTCCTTCAGGCAGAGCTCACAGGGCGCCATGCCGAGCACATACTCGAAATAATAGGCCCCCAGGATCGTCGCCGTCCCGACGCCCGCCACGATGAAGGCGGCAGCGGCGGCGCCATTGTGGCGGATGGCGGTCGGCAAGCTTATCGGCATCGCGGAACCCTGGGATTGACCGGCCTCCGCATAGCGCTTGGCGGCGGCGCTGTCGAGGCGCGCTCAAGGGCGCGCGGGCGGCGACCTGCGCTCGCGGCGTTGACCCGTGCGCCGCCATCGCTATTATGCCGCGCTCTGTGCCCCTGTGGCGGAATCGGTAGACGCGCCTGACTCAAAATCAGGTGGCCGCAAGGTCGTGCTGGTTCGAGTCCGGCCAGGGGCACCATCCATCCGACCGGTGGATAGGCCGACGCCCCTACATAGCGGAGTCGCGATCTTCTTCGTGGGGTGATCGCAGCTGGAGTCTCGACAACGTCGGCTTTCGGAGGGAAAGCTAACGCCGTGCGAAGAGGCGCGCGATTTCCGCTTGTGACCTACAGCGGACGTAAGGCCTGAACGTCTTGGCGTCGCATTGGACCATCGTCCAACTCGATTTGACGCCGCTCGACATAAATAATGAGCAAGGAAAGCTGAGCGGAATGCTTGCCGGCGGAGTTGCGTGCGAGGCGGCGAGAGTCGCATCGACGGCGTTGCGCAGGGCAACTCCGCCAACACGCCCCGGCTCGGTGCGGTGCAGGCCTGGCCGTCGCGAAGCCCGCGGCCAGCCGGACGCGCGATCAGCTGCATTGCAGGAGAGTCACATGCGCATCAGAGACGCTTGTCGCGTCGTGCTCATTGTCGCTTGCGCCGGCGCAGCCAATTTATCGGCAGTCGGCGCGGCGGACGCCAGGGACGGCAGAAACGCCGCGATGCGACGCTGCATGTCCCAGGCTCGCGCGTCGATACCGGCAAATCGCCCGGCCATGGAAACCCGCAGGAGGGAGGCGGCCATCTACAGGAGTTGCATGGCAGAGGCCGGTTTTCGGCCGTAGCCAACCGGATTGGCCTTGCTCGCACCGCGCGACGACCGCGCAACGCGAACCCCGCCTTGGCGCAGATGACCGCCCTCCAACTACGCAACCAGTTTGGCGCGAAGGCGTGTGAATTCCTGATCGGTGATCGATCCCGATTTCTTGAGCCGATCAAGCTTCTCGATCTCGTCGGCAGCGCTGAAACCGACGACACGCCGCAGCTCTTCGCGCGCCTGCTGCGCCTGCTGGCTGCCTCGTTCCGCCATGCCCCTTGCCTGGGTGATCAGGTAGGCGAATACGCCAAAGTACGGGAACACAATCAGGGCGATCACCCAGATCGCCTTGACCCAGCCGGATACGTCGTGACGCCGGAACAGGTCGCTGAAGACCGTGATCAACAGCCAGAACCAGACGACGAACATGAAGACCGCGAAGGCGTCGGCCAGGAAGTTGCGGAAAGTGAAACCTTCTGCTGCGAACAACATCGTCGATCCTCCCTGTCTAGTGGCACTTCACGAAGCTTTTTATCACCACTTCGCGCTGGAAAAAACGGGAGAGCCGAGCATGCACGGACCAAAAATCGGAATTACGGCGGCATCTCAAAAGTGACTTTCTCCTTCAGTACCTCGACCGCCCGCCCCACAACCTCCCCCTCATCCCAGTGCACGCGCTCGAACGACACCGCGACCCGCCCCTCGGCATCGAGGATATACGCCTCGATGCGGTGCCGGTTGACCAGCGACTCGATGAAGTTGACCCCGAGCCCGAAATGCGCGCACAGCGCGCCCATGCCGTCGATCGCCCGCAGCATGCGATGATGGGCGTTCATCACGACGCCGCGGTCGCGCCCATACACACGCAGGCGTTCGGGCAGATCATACGCCGGGTCATAGCTGATCGCCGCGGTATGGATCCGATCGGCCAGCCCCTGCGCGTCCAGCAAGTTCTGAATTCGGGCGAGCTTCGTCACGGTCAGCGAGCATTTCAGCGGATTGTCGCAGCGCGTGTAGAAAAACACGACAATGGACGGCTGGCCGCGAAAGAATTCCTGAAAGGCGATCCGGTCGCCGCCATGATCCTCGAAAACCGCCGCCGCGATCGACTGCACGCCGCCACGGGAATCCGACGGCCGGGACACCATGTTGCCCAGGCCGGTGGGCGGCCCACAGCACGAGCCCGCTGCGGGTTCATCGACCTGGTCGGCGCCGCGAATGGCATGCAGCGCGCGGTCGATATCGATCCGGTACTTCCTGGCAAGCCCGCCGCGCTCGGCGCGCAGCGCCTCGAGCTCGGGCAGGACGCCGCGCGCGTGCGGGCCGAGCCATGCCAGTGTCATGAGCAATTCACGAACGGGGCTCGTCCCGGTGGACGAGACCGCGTAGTCGCCATAGTGCTCGAAACAAAGGGGCTCGTCGCGGTAGCGGATGTTGGTGAGCGCGCGCATCACGAAGGGCGCGAGATTTTCGTCGGGGTGCGCGTAGGACCGCAGCGCCCGCGCGGCGGCCGCCACCAGATAGGCGTCGATGCCGGTGTCGAGCTCCTCGAGCACGAAGATGAGCGCGGCGTCCGAGACCCCGGCGCGCGCCAGCGCGAGCAGGACCCAGCCGCGCATCCGGACGACGGTCGCGGCGCCGCGCTGATCGTAGATCGGGTGATCCTCGCGCAACAGATCCGTCAGCTGCCCGCGTCGCCCCGGATCGGCCGTGAGCGCATCGACCAGCGCGGCGAACTGCGGCTCCGACTGCGCGTTTGCGGTTGCGGCGGGCCGCATGAGTCGCCGCCCTTATCGGCCGAATTTGCGGAGGAACCGGCGAGCACCCTGCTTGTACTTGGCTGGCGCCTTGCCGGCGCCGAAGCGACTGACGCTGTTGAGCAGCGCCTTGTCCTTGCCGAGCGCCTCGTCGTCGCCGAACGTCGCGAGCGCCATCAGGCTGGTGGCCTTGATGTCGTCATAGTCCGACTTGTCGAGGATGATCTCGCGCGCCCGCTGCTGCAGTTTCTCCGGGTTGAGTGCATGCAGCGCGGAAGCGGCGATCTGCCGGATCTCGCGCAATTCCTTCTTGTCGCGCAGGAGCTTCTCGAACAGCGGCGCCGCGGTGGCGTCGGCGGCGAGCAGCCGCAGGGCCTCGCGCCTGGCGTCGTCGTTCGGCGGCTTGGCGAGGATCGCGCGCGCCGCCGCATAGGCTTCCGCGTGCACGTCGTAGCTGAGGAGCTGCAGCGCCTTGGCGGGCGGGACCAGCGCCTTGGCGGGGTTCTTCAACCCGTCGAGGAGCTTCTTCTGCGCAAAGCCGTCCTTCTCGCGCATCAGGATGCCGAGCACCCGCTGGCGGAGCTCCGGGTCGGGGTCGTCCGCCACCTGGCGCAAGGTCGCCAGGTAGTCGCCGCGGCACGACTCGAAGGCGATGACGCTGAAGGCCGCCGCGCCGAGCGACTGCAACGCCGCGAGCCGCACCTTGATGGGCTCGTCCCTGTTGCGCAACACGCCGAGCATCGCCTGCAAGTCCTTGTCGCTCTCGACCACGGCGAGCGGCGCTTCCGCCATGGCGGCGACGCGTTGCTTGACGGTCCTGCGCGCACTCGTGGCGACCGACAATGCGGCGCGGGCCGATTTCCTGACCGCGCTTCCGGCCTTCCCGGCGCGCTTTGCGGTTTTACGTTTGGCCATGGCTGCTATCTCCTCGTGCGAGGCACGTCAGATGAATTTCGCATCATCGTAGTCGAATCCCATCCGTGCAGGGGCGCCGATCGCGCCCTGATAATCCAGGCAGTCCTGCACGCGCGGTTGCGGTCCCGGCGCGCCGACGCACGGTGACGCCGCCATGGCGCCGCCGGGCGCCGTCGGCGGACGCGTACCGCCGGTGACTCCGTTCCACGGCCACATCGTATCGGGCAGATTGTGCCCGGGCCGGTTGTTGGGATTGCTGTCGTAGGAGGCCGCCACCGCCGGATTGAAACGACCGTTCTGCCGCTGCCACTTCGCCCACAACCGGTCGACGTTGCAGTGAAGCAGGAAGAACAGCGGATCCTTCGGGGCGGTCGCGGGGTCCTGGATGGAGCCGCCGAAGCTGGTATGGGCAAATCCGTGCGGATTGCCTTCCATGGTCCGGAAGGCGGGGAACTGAGTCCCGATGGCGATCGTCTGCGCCTCGGTGCGCAACCCCGGCGGCGCGGTGGCGGTGTTGAACAAGGGCCGGCGGTTGACTCCCTGCACGCCGTCGGTTTTCCAGAACTGCAACGGGTTGGTGGCGGCGAACTGGACGGTGCCGAGCGCATTGGAGGCGCCGAAGAAATCGGGCGTGAAGATGTTCGGCGCGGGCTGGTCGAAGCGCCAGTAGGGCAGCGCAACGCTGGGATCGATCGCCTGGAGCTCGCGTTCGAGGTCGAGCAGGTAGGCCCGGTGCCAGGGCAGAAACCCCGGTGCGCCATGGGCCTGCGGCAGGCTCACGGAGACATGCATGTTGCGGAAGTCCGCGAAGCGCCCCAGGCCCTGGTTGTTGAGCTGCGCGAAGGCCGCCACGAAACGGTTGCGCTCTCCCGTCGTCAGCGTGTTGGCGTTCTTGCGGATGCGCACCATCACCGGCACCGAGCCGACCAGGGTCGTTCCGTTGCGCGCCTGGATCGTCACGTCGCCATTGTTGGTGCTGGGTTGCCCGAACTTGCCGGCCACGAAAAACGGAACCGAGGTGCCATTGGTCGGGACCGGCAGCGTCACGCTGCTGGCGAACGCTCCCGTGGCGCCGCCCCGGAATACGACCGCGCCGCCACCGGCCGCCGAGACGCCCGTGATTTTCAAATTGACGATTGGCGCGGGGGCACCGAGCGGGTTGGTCACGCGGATCCGGCAGGGAGACGGGACCCACGAGACGAATCGGGCTTTGGGGTTCGGGGTGTTGTTGATTTGCAGTTCGACGTCCATTGTCGTGCCTCCCACGGGTGGCGGCCTCAGCGGCATTCTCCGGTCGTCGGGCGTCGCAAATCGATCTTGCGGCTGGTGCGCAATTGTCTTTGGGTTTCGCAACCGGGTCGGCCGCCGTCGGTCCGGTCGCTAGTCGTCGCCCGCCTTCGGCAGACACTACAACCTTCCCGTGAGCATGGAAAGACGACCAGGCGGGATGAGGCGCTGGCCTTCCACTTGTCGCACGCGAGGAGCGGCGGGCGCGCCCGCTCGGGTGGGTGCAAAATCAGGAGGAGCCATCATTCGGCGGCGGCGTAGGGCGTCACTCACCGCGCGCGATCGTGCAACCCGCACTCTTTCTTGGTTTCGTCCTCCCACCACCAGCGGCCGGCCCGCTCCGGTTCGCCGGGCCGGATGGCGCGCGTGCAGGGCGCGCAGCCGATGGAGACAAATCCCTTCGCGTGCAAGGAATTGATCGGTATGGCATGCGCGGACACGAAGTCCGCGACCCCGAGGCGCGTCCAGTCGAACAGCGGGCTGAGTTTCGCCAGGTTTCGGTTCGCGTCGGCGGTTATCAGGCCCATGTCCTGCCGGTTGGCCGACTGGTCGGCCCGCAAGCCGACGATCCAGGCCCCTGCCCCGTTCAATGCACGATCGAGCGGCTCCACCTTGCGCACCAGGCAGCACGCCATGCGCGCTTCACGCGATGCGTAGAAGCCGTTTATGCCTTGCCGCTCGACCAGCCTTTCCAATTCGTCGTGACGAGGATGGACGGCGCGAATGCGGCGCCCGAAATGCCGCTCGGTCTGCGCCCAAAGCTCGTAGGTCTCGGGAAACAGACGCCCGGTGTCGAGCGTCACCACGTCGATGTCGAGGCCGCGCTCATGGATCATGTGCAGGATGGCCTGATCCTCGATGCCGAAGCTGGTCGTAAAGACGATCCGGCCGTCGATTTCATCGCGCAGAAGCGCGAGCCGCCCGGCCGGCGGAAGGGCGGCGAAGCGCGGGGCCAGTTGCGCCACGCGGGCCGCAAGGCTTTCGCCGGCTTCACCGGACCGGGTGCCGCCTTGCGGCTGTGACGCCGACGACGATTGAATCGCCAGGACCAGGCCTCCGCCGGCGATCCGCCCGTCCAGCTCGAGCACGATGCGGCCGGTGAACGGATTGACCGCATGCGGGTCGCCGGCGAGCGCCTGCGCCAGCGAAACCTCGATCTCGCCGACATGGTTCTGTCCGATCGTGGCCGCGGTCTGGGGCGCCAGATGTCCAGGGTCCACAGCCTTGTCGATCGCGCTGACGATGCCGCGCGTTTCGGCCGTGCCCAGGCGCACCACGAGCGGTGTGCCCACAGCCAGCGGCGCCTGGTCCAGCCAGAAGACGCGCGCGCGGATGCTGCGGCCGGCACTCGCTGGCGCGGAGGCCGGCGAGAGGACATTCCCGCGCTCGATGAACAGCTCGCGATCCAGGGTGATGCCGACGGATTGACCGGCGCCCGCTTGGCTCGGTGTTCGGGCCTCGTTCGGCACCGGCCAGGCCTCGATCGACTTCACGACAGCGAATTTCGCGCCCGGCATGATGCGGACTTCATCGCCGACCGCGATGCGGCCGCTTTCGACGCGGCCCGCGATGATGCGCCGCTCGTCGAATTTGTAAATGGCCTGAACCGGCATCCTCAGGGTCAGGTCGAGCGGATGGCGGGCGGGCGAGAACTGGTCGAGCGCCTCCAGGACGGCCGGGCCTTCATGCCAGGCGATATCGGGGCTGCGCCGGGCGACGCCGTCGCCGTGACGCGCCGAAATCGGAATGACGGCCGTCGGCGTCACGCCCAGGCCGTTGAGATAACCGGTGATCTCGCGCGCGATGTCGTGGAAGCGGCCGGCCTCGTAATCGACGCGGTCCATCTTGTTCACCACGACCGCGACCTGCCGCACCCCCAATAGATGCAGGAGATAGCCGTGGCGGCGCGTCTGATCGCGCACCCCTTCGGTGGCGTCGACGATAAGTATCGCCGCATCGGCTTGCGCCGCGCCGGTGATCATGTTGCGGAGAAATTCGGCGTGGCCGGGTGCGTCGATCAGCAGGATGTCGCGCGACGGCGTGCGGAAACGGATCTGGCTGGTGTCGATCGTGATGCCTTGGTCGCGCTCGGTCTGCAACGAATCGAGCAGGAAAGACCATTCGAAAGGCATCCCGCGGCGGGCGCTGACGGCCTTGAGGCTCTCCAGCTTGCCGTCCGGGAGGCTGCCGGTCTCGTGCAGCAGCCGGCCGATCAGTGTCGACTTTCCGTGATCGACATGGCCGACAATGACGATGCGCACGAGCGGGCGCTGCGGCAGCGCGATGGCGGTCTCGGTTGAAACGTGGATATTCATGGCATTGCTCGAACCGATGGGACTTCGCGTTACAGATATCCGGCCGTCCGCAGCCGCTCGAAAGCATCCTCGGACTCATGATCCATGGCGCGGCCGGACCGCTCGGGGACCTTCGTGGCTTCGACCTCCGCGACGATCTCGTCGATGGTGGCCGCGCTTGACGCGACGGGCGACGTGATGTCGGCGTCGCCAAGCGAGCGGTAGCGTTTTCCGTTCTGGCTCAGATAGAGCGGAATGATCGGGATTTTTTCCCGCCGCGTGTATTTCCAGATGTCGGCTTCGGTCCAATGCAGGATCGGATGGACGCGCAGATGCGCGCCGGGCGGCGGCGACGCATTGAAGTGGTTCCAGAACTCCGGCGGTTGGTCACGCACGTCCCAGATGCCTTCCGCGCCGCGCGGCGAAAATACCCGCTCCTTGGCGCGGGTCGGCTCTTCGTCGCGGCGGATTCCGGCGATCAGGCCGTCGAAACCGTGCTTGGCCAGCGCGAGCTTGAGGCCTTCGGTCTTGCGGGCGGCGGAGCGCGCGGCGGGCGGAAGCGTCGGGTCGACGGTCTCCAGCGGCGGGCAATGTTCGACGATGAGATCGAGATTCCATTGTTCCGCATACTGTTCGCGGAACGCATACATCTCCGGAAATTTCTTTCCCGTGTCGACATGCATGACCGGGAAGGGCACGCGGCCGAAGAAGGCCTTGCGGGCGAGCCAGATCATGACGTTCGAGTCCTTGCCGAGCGACCACAGCAGCGCGATCTTTCTCAGCCGCGCGTAGGCCTCGCGAAAGGTGAAAACGCTTTGGGCTTCCAGGTCGTCGAGACGATCCATCGGCGTCACTCCGCGACCCATGCGATCGCACGCAAGGTCGCGACGACAAGAACCATCTCGGATGGGCGCCGAAGGTGCATGCGATCTTCCGTGGTCCCGCTTGCGGGTAGTAGAATATTATTCTATATCTCAGGCTAATTCTTGTTGTATATGGAATTAAATTCTCGTCAATCCACAAATC
>DATBBS010000090.1:0-1619 GCA_036270895.1 Xanthobacteraceae bacterium | reverse complement strand
AAGGCGCTCGTGCTCGCCGGCCGCGTCGCGATCGGCGGCCGCACGATCCGCGATCCCGGCCATCACGTCAATGCGGGCGACCGCGTCACCCTCGAGGTGCCGCCGCCCGAGGAGGCCGCCCCGCAGGCTGAGAACATCGGGCTCGCGATCGTCTACGAAGACGACGACCTCGTGATCATCGACAAGCCCAGGGGCCTGGTGGTCCATCCGGCCGCCGGAAACCGCAGCGGAACGCTGGTCAACGCGCTGATCGCCCATTGCGGGGCGAGCCTGTCGGGCATCGGCGGGGTGCGGCGGCCGGGCATCGTCCACCGCCTCGACAAGGACACCACCGGCCTGATGGTGGTGGCCAAGAACGACCGCGCCCACCGCGCGCTCTCGGCGCAATTTGCCGACCACGGCCGCAGCGGCCCGCTCGAGCGCGGCTATCTCGCCTTCGTGTGGGGGGCGCCCGAGCGGCCGCGGGGCACCATCGACAAGCCGCTCGGCCGCCACCCGCGGGCGCGCGAACGCATGGCGGTGCGTGAGGACGGCCGCGCCGCCATCACCCACTGGACGGTGCTGGAGCGGTATTCAGGCACGGACGGGCAGCTGGCCGCGAGCCTGCTCGACTGCCGGCTGGAGACCGGCCGCACCCACCAGATCCGGGTCCACCTGGCGTCGATCGGCCATCCGCTGCTCGGCGACGCCACCTACGGACCGGGTTTTCGCACCAAGGCGGCGCTGCTGCCCGCCCCGGCGCGCGCCGCCCTGGAGGGTCTTGGCAGACAGGCCCTGCATGCCTATCTATTGGGGGTCGAGCACCCGGTTACGGGCGAGACTGTCGTCTACCGCTCACAACTGCCAGCCGACCTGGACATTCTGCGCAGGGCTCTGCGCGGAACGAATCCGGGTGCCGCCCGTTGACCGGGTGAAGAGTCCCGTAGGTCCAAAAAATTCAGCTTATAGACCAACAGGTTAAGCTCGGCACGGGGCGGTCACGCGACCGTCACAGCGATGTGACGCCCAGCATACTATCCTTGGCCCCCTGGGCCGTGTATGCTGCACCGCAATCTAGGGTTACGCGACCGCACAACTGAGTTGGCGCTGTCGGCTCGACGAGCGACGGCGCGGCTCGCCCGCCGGACCCGGGGGCAACCACGTAAGGAGGGCGCTATCATGGCCCGAAGTGCTACATTACCGATCCTGACGGCCGAATCCGGCCTGTCCCGTTATCTCGAAGAAATCCGCAAGTTCCCGATGCTGGAGCCGCAGGACGAGTACATGCTCGCCAAGCGCTGGCGCGAGCATGGCGACCGCGACGCCGCGCACAAGCTCGTCACCAGCCATCTGCGGCTCGTCGCCAAGATCGCCATGGGGTACCGCGGCTATGGCCTGCCGATCTCCGAAGTCGTGTCGGAAGGCAATGTCGGCCTGATGCAGGCGGTCAAGCGGTTCGAGCCCGAAAAGGGCTTCCGGCTCGCCACCTACGCGATGTTGTGGATCAAGGCGGCGATCCAGGAATACATCCTGCGCTCGTGGTCGCTGGTGAAGATGGGCACCACCGCCAACCAGAAGAAGCTGTTCTTCAACCTGCGCAAGGCCAAGAGCAAGATCTCGGCCCTCGAGGAAGGCGATCT
>DATBBS010000089.1:0-7707 GCA_036270895.1 Xanthobacteraceae bacterium | reverse complement strand
TCAGGATGAGGCGCTCATCCCTCATGGTGAGGAGCGGCGCGGAGCGCCGCGTCTCGAACCATGAGGCCGTGGCGCCGCGCCTCACGGATTGAAGATCGACACCCACTCGCTGCGGATTTTCTGCAGTTCCTCGGTGGAGAGTTTTTCCCAGTCGATCGGGATGATCTTCAGGCTCTCGATCGGCGGAGCGTATTCCGGCAGCGGGCTCTTGAAGCCGGCGCGGCCGGAAATCAGCGCCTCGCCCTTCACCAGGATCGCCTGGCCGCGCTCCGACAGGATGAAATCGATCCACAGCTTGGCGGCGTTGGGATGCGGCGCCTTCTTCAGGATGAACATGTTCTGCGGCAGCAGCACCACGCCCTCCTCGGGGAACATGAATTTCAGCGTCGCGCCTTTCTGGTTGTTCTGGTAGGCGCGGGTCGGCATGCCGGTGAAGGTGAACAGATCCTCGCCCGACACCACACGGCTCGCGATCTGCTCCGAGCGCACCAGGTAGGACGGCTTCATCTCGGCGAGCTTCTTGAAATAGTCGACGCCGAGGATTTTTCGCTGTCCCGCATAGGTCGCCAGATAGGCGACCGACTTCGACACGTCGCCGACCGTGAGGCGGCCGGCCGGGACGGCGCTCAGCACGTCCTTCCAGGATTTGCCGGCGAATTTGGTCTTGTCGCCGTCCCACATCGGAACGAACAGATAGGCGCCATTGAAGGCGAAGAATTTCGGCAAGCCGAGGCCGTTCTTGAACGCCTGCGCGAAGAATTTGTATTGCGGCGAGTCGTATTCCAGCGCGTCGCCCTTGTTGGCGCGCTCGAACACCCAGGAGGGCGAGCCGATCGCCGCGATGTCGATGGTGACGCGGTTGGCCGCGATCTCCTGCTCGACGCGGGTCACCAGATTGGCGGTGGCGGAGAGCTGGTAATTGACCTGGAACGAGCCCGGCAGTCCGTAGGTTTTGCGGAATTCCGCCGCCAGCGCGTCGTTGGTCTCGGGCTGGATGACGACGTCCCAATAGGTCAGCGCGCCTTCCTGCTTGGCGCCATCGATCAGCGCAGTCAGCCGCGACTTCTCCTGCTCGGAGGCGCCCTGCAGGGCCGGCGGTTCCTGCGCGGCGGCGCCGGTCGCGATCAGGCCCGCAATGGCCGCGACGAACAGATAGGACGGACTTCGGCGCATCAGGACCTCTCCCGTTGAATTCAGCGGCCCGATCTTACCGGCTCAGCCGGCCGAGGCATCTGCAAAAACGACGCAGTCTGCGGGCCTGATCACGGCCTCGGCGCGCTCGCCCGCCGCGAATCCATGCGGGGGCTGGATCGAGCCGAGCTCCACGCCGCCGATCGCCACGATGTATTCCTCTTGCAAGCCGAGGAAGGAGGCGGTCCGGATCTGGGCCGGAAACACCTGCTCGGCCGGGGGCTCGCCCGTGGCGGGTGCCGTTGCGGCAAGCCTGCGCACCGCCACGTGCTCTTTTCGCACGCAGAAAAGCGCCGCCGTGCCTTCCGGCAGGGGGCTCGCGGCGCCGCCCCACATCTCGACGCCCTCGGCGAGCGCGACGCGGCAAAATTCCCCTTCTGCTGCCACGACGCGGCCCGGCATGACATTGAGCCCGAGGAATTGCGCCACGAATGGGGTCGCCGGGCGGTGGAAGACCCGGCGCGGCTCGCCCACCGTCTCGATCCGGCCCTGGTTCATGACCGCGACCCTCTCGGCCAGCGCGAAGGCCTCCGCCTGGTCGTGGGTGACATAGATCGCGGTGAAGGCGAGCCGGTCCTGCAGCACGCTCAGCTCCATGCGCATCTGGGCGCGCAACTGCGCGTCGAGATTGGACATCGGCTCGTCGAACAGCACTAGCCGCGGCTCGTGAATGAGCGCGCGGGCGAGCGCCACGCGCTGCTGCTGGCCGCCCGACAGCGCGGTCGCGCCCTTGTGTCCGGCGGCGGTCAGTCCCACGAGCTCGAGGATGCGCGCCGTGCGCTCCCTGGTCTGCTGCTTGGGCACGCCGCGCACCATGAGGGGAAATGCCACGTTTTCGGCGACGCTCATGTGCGGCCACACCGCGTAGGACTGGAACACGATGCCGAGCTCGCGCTCTTCCGGCATCAGGTTGATGCCGGCCGCATGGTCGAACACGGGCTTGCCGGCGATCTCGATCGCGCCCTCATCCGCCGTCTCGAGCCCGGCGAGGCAGCGCAAAATCGTGGTCTTGCCGCAGCCCGACGGGCCGAGCAGCGCGAGGGTGTGGCCCTCCTCGACCTCGAGCGAGACCCCGTCGACGGCGACGAGGCCGTCGAAGCTCTTACGCAGGTTTCTGATGGACAGGAAGGCCATGTGCGCTCCTCAACCCAGCAGCGACGCGCGCGTGGCGCGAAACAGCGTGAAGGCGAAGAGCAGCAAAATGAGCTGGATCACCGCGAGCGCCGCGACACGTCCGATGCTGTGCTCCGACAGGACTACCAGCGCGACGCTGATCGTCTCGGTGCCCTGGGCATAGAGCAGGATGGTGGCGCCGAGCTCGCGGATGAAGATCACGAACAGCATCAGCCAGCCCGCAATGATCGCCGGCAGCAGGAGCGGCAGCAGCACATGGCGCATGGTCTGCAGCCAGGTCGCGCCGCTCGCCCGCGCGCTCTGCTCGAGCTCGGGGTTGATCGCGAGCAGCATGGCCGAGATGGTGCGGGTCGAGAACGGAAAGAAGCGGGCCACATAGGCGATGAGGATGATGGCGAGGGTGGAATAAAGCGGCGTGCGGATCGCCAGGATCAGGAATCCGAGCCCGAGGATGATCCCCGGGATGCCGAGCGGCAGCGACAGCACCGCATCGACCAGCGCGCGGCGTTTGCGGTTGCCGCGGTTGACGTAATAGGCCTGCAGCACGCTGATGACGATGCCGGCGCTCGCGCCCACCAGGGCGAGAAACAGGCTGTTGAGGATCGCCTGCCGGGTGAGCGAATAGCTGAACAGCACATAGTCGTAGTTGGCCGTCGTCAGGCGCGCCGGGTCGAGCCGACCGGTCCAGATCGACGAGAAGGACACCATCAGCAGCGCCATCACGGGCAGCACGACGCCGGCCCCGATATAGATCGCCTCCAGCGCGAAGGCGGCGATGCGCCCGCGCGCGCGCAGCGCGATGATGCGCGGCCGATAGCCCTTTCCGGTCACCGTCTCGTACCGCCGCCGTCCGAGGTAGCGCCGTTGCATCACGGTGAGCAGCACGGTCACCGCCAGCACGATGACGCCGAATGAGGCCGCGCGTCCGAAGTCGGAGGGATACTGGACGAGCTGGAAAATCTCCGTCGGCATCGTGCGGATACCCTTGGGGGCGGCGAGCGCGAGCGGCACGTCGAACAGGCCCGCGCTGGTCACGAACACCACCAGCGCGCCGGAGATCAGCGCCGGATAGAGCAGGGGCAGCGTGATGTGGCGTAGCGTGGTCCAGAAGCCGGCGCCGTGCACGCGCGCCGCGTCCTCGAGCGCCGGGTCCATCTGGCGCATCGGCGCGATGACGAAGAGATAGACATAGGGCGTGTAGAACAGCGACAGCACCCAGATCGCCCCACCGATGCCGTAGATCGGAATGAGATCGGGCGGCAGCCCGAAGGTGTCGCTCAGGAAATGGCTCAGGATGCCGCTGTGGGGCGCCGCCAGATAGATCCAGGAGATCGCCCCCACATAGGGCGACAGGAAGAACGGCACCAGATTGACGATCTCGAACCAGCGCCGCCCGGGCAGGTCGGTGCGCGACACGATCCAGGCGAGGCTGAAGCCCAGGAGACAGCTCATGAGGGTGGCGCCCGCGCCGCACAGCACGGTATTGCCGGCGGCCTGGTAGAAACGCGGGTCCGACAAAAGGCCGGCGAAGTTCTTCAGCGACAGGTTGGCGCCGGCCGGCTCCCAATAGAGCACGCTGCGGATGACGGTCGCCAGGAACGGCCCGAGGATGAGCAGGATGCCGACCGCGACGCCAGCCGCCGGCAGCGCGATTTCGGCGAGTCGCCCGGAGCGGCGTGGCCTGGGCATCTCCGTGCTCGCGGTCACGCCCGAAAAATTCCCACGATTGGCTCCGTCATGCCCCGCGCAAGCGGGGCATCCAGTAAACACCGGCGTGGCGCGGCGCTAAACCCAACGGGCTGGTAATGACTGGATCGCCCGCTTTCGCGGGCGATGACGGCGACGGGATGAGCGAAGATGCTCACGCCGCTGCCGACTTCTTGCCGATCGCCGCGTTGACGCGCGGCATCACTTCCTCGGCGAGGAGCTGCATCGAGCGTCGCGCGAGCGCCGGGTCGACCCAGTCCATGCCGCCATAGACGAGCTCGCCGAAGTCGCCGATCTGATCGTGCAGCGCCAGGATGCCGTCGACCACCTTGTTGACCGAGCCGCAGATCACGAGGTTGTCCATGATGAAGTCCTGCGTGATCTCTTCGTCCGGCTGCTCCTTGTGGGACTTGAACACGAACAGGCGCTTGCTGCGGATTAGCTTGGCGTGCATCTGGCTGTAATAGAAGCGATAGGGGCTCGTCTCGTCGCTGCGCCCGTAGCGTTCGGCCACCTTGTCGTCGTCGTTGACGAAGATCGTGCGCGCGACCCGCCAGTCGTCGGCCCTCGGCTCGACGCCGACCTCGGCCTTGCCCTTGCAGTAGTTCGCCCAGTGCGACTTGAGATGCTGCGCCAGCAGAAAATTCGCCGACAGCGGATGGAAGTCGCGCTTGCCCATCTGCACCACGCCCGGCGAGAAGGGCGCCAGCACGGTGCCGCAGATTTCCGGCCGCGGCTTCTGGTAGGGCTTGCCCAGATAGCCGACGCCGAGATGAAGCGCGCTGGTCTTGGCGAGCGAGACTTTGAAGCGGTTGTTGGGAAGGTCGATATTGTAGGGCGGCTCGCCCTCCCAGATCGCCAGGATCACGTCGATCGCCTCGGCGAAGATCTGGTTGCGGTCCTGGTCCAGGATGCCGAGCGCCTCGGCGTCGGAGGTGAGCGCGCCCGGGCTGACCCCGAGGATGAAGCGGCCCTCGGCCAGGTGGTCGAACATGGCGGCCTGGGTCGCGATGAGAACCGGATGCTTCTGCGCCAGGTTGGCGGTGCCGGTGGCGAGCTTGATCTGCGTGGTGGCCGGAATGAGCGTCGCCAGGAACGTCATGCTGTTGGTGACGTTCTCGCAGCGGTCGGTCAGATGCTCGCCCACGAAGGCGCTGCTGAAGCCCAGCTTGTCGGCCAGGATGATGGCCTCGCGGTCCTGCTTGAGCGTCTCCGTCCAGTTCCGGTGCAGCGGATGCACCGGCATGGTGAAATAACCCAGTCTCATTCCATGTCCTCGGGTTGCGGCGGGCGCCACATGACCAGATTGCGGCCGCAAGGTAAAGCGGCAGGCGCAAGCGGCCGTTGTGCGCCGGCGGGCGGGCGCTATGCTTCATTCGAATGGGTGAAAAAAGCCGGGAGAGCCAGCATGTGTTTCTTGCGTCTTGCCGTCATGACCGCGCTGGTGATCGTGACGGGTGTGCCTGTGGCTTGCGCGCAGGCCCCCGCCTCGGGCGGCCCGCTCGACGCGGCCCTGATCGAGGATCTCGTCGCGGCGAATCGGATCCTCGCCGACCAGGGGGTGCTCGACGCCTATGGGCATGTCAGCATCCGCCATCCCGGCAATCCGAACCGTTATGTGATCTCGCGCGCGATGTCGCCCGCGAATGTATCGGCGGACGACATCATGGAGTTCGACCTCGACTCCAACCCGGTCGACCAGCGCGGCCGCAGCATGTTCCTGAAGCGCTTCATCACGGAGAAATCTACAAGGCGCGTCCGGACGTCAACGCGGTGATCCACAGCCACTCGCCGGGCGTGATTCCGTTCGGCGTCACCAACGTGGCGATGCGGCCGGTGTTCCACACCGCCGCCTTCCTGGCGGTCGGAGTTCCGGTGTTCGAGATCCGCGACGCCGGCGGGATGACCAACATGCTGGTGGGAAACGGCGCGCTCGCCAAGGCGCTGGCAACGACGCTTGGCGACAAGCCGGTCGCGCTGATGCGCGGGCATGGCAATGTGGTGGTCGGGCCGAACGTGAAGCGCGCCACCATCCGCGCGGTCTACACCGAGGTGAACGCGCGCCTGCAGACGATCGCGCTTGGGCTCGGCGGGCCGATCAACTATGTGTCGGCCGAAGAGGGCGCACTGCGCGACAAGAACCCCGGCGAGGAGGGCCGTGCCTGGGACGGCTGGAAGGAAAAGGCGATGCGGAAGTAATCCCCGTCCGTCATTGCGAGGCGGCCGAAGGCCGCCGAAGCAATCTCGTGCCGCAGAGATTGCTTCGCTTCCGCCTTCGCGCTCTGCGCTTCCGCCTACGCACTCCGTGCTTCGGCGGACTCAAGCCCGCCGTAGCTCGCGGAGTGAGCGAAGGCGGGTCGGCGGACGTGAAACCCGACGTAGCTCGCGCAGCGAGCGTAGGCGGGTCGCTCGCAATGACGCGTGCCTCTAGTGCGCCAACCTGGGCGCCGCGAAGCCGTGGTTCGCCAGGATGCGCTGCCCGTCGGGGGACAGGATGAACATGGCGAAGCGGGTGGCCGGCGGCGAGGCCGTGGTCATCACGGTGAGCCCATAGTCGGCGCCGACCGCGAGCTGCTCCGGCAGCGCCACCATGTGCTGGCCGGGATTCTCCTTCACCGCCACCAGCGCATTGGTGCAATAGGTGAGGAAGAGGTCGGCGCGCCCTTGCGCGACCAGCATGCCGTAGATGTTGCGATCGGCGGACGCCACGACGCTCGACGGGCTGCCGGTCAGCTGCAGCGCCTTCTTGGTGAGCGTCGCATAGGTCCCCGGCCGCAGCGCATCCGCCTTGCGAAACACCTCCCACGCATAGTCGCCGGAGGGATCGGCCTTCGGCGTCGAGGTGCCGAGCTTCACATGGCTGTCGAGCATCCGCTCGAGCAGGCTCGTCGGCGCAACCGTCAGTCCCGGCCGCACCAGCGCGCACAGCTGGTTGCGCGCGAACAGCACCACGGGTCCGCTCTTGCCCGCCTTGGCGAGCGCCAGCGGATGCTCCATGTTGGCGGAGGCGAAGACCTCGGCTTTCTCGCCGCGCCCAATCTCCTCGCGCAGCGTCCCGGAGGCACCGTACTTCGCCGTGACCTTGAGGCCGCTCGATTTCTCATAGGCGGCCGCCACCTCGGTGAGGGCGCCGCGCAGGCTGCCGGCGGCATGCAGCAGGATCGGATCGGCGGCATCGGCCATGGTGGGCATCCACGTTGGCGCAAGGGCGAAACAGAGCAGGAGCCTTCGCACTGCGGCGCGCCGCATCCTCATGCTCCCGGCGCGTTGGCATTGGGGAAGAACAGCTGCTGGCCGTCGATCTTGTAGTCGGCGATTGCTTTCTGGCCGGCACCCGAAATCAGCCAGTCGATGAAGGCTTGCCCGAGCGCCGCCTTAACGTGCGGATGCTTGGCCGGGTTGACCAGGATGACGCCGTACTGGTTGAACAGCTTGGCGTCGCCCTCGACCGCGACCGTCAGGTCGCCGCGGTTCTTGAACGAGATCCAGGTGCCGCGGTCCGACAGCACATAGGCGTTCATCGCCGACGCGGTATTGAGCGCCGCTCCCATGCCCTGGCCGACGTCGCGGTACCACGGGCCCTTCTGGGCCGCGATATCGATGCCCGCCAGCTTCCACAGCGCGAGCTCGGCCTGGTGGGTGCCGGAGCGGTCGCCGCGCGACACGAAGGGCGCG
>DATBBS010000088.1:0-3145 GCA_036270895.1 Xanthobacteraceae bacterium | reverse complement strand
TCGCCGTCGTCGAACTGTTCGTCATGCGTGTCGTTGCCGGAGAGCGAATCGTTCCCGGCGCCGCCTTCCGGCCGGTAGAAATTCGGCGTGTTCTGGCGGAACTGCTCGTTCACGGCCGCGATCAGGCGGAAATAATGCTCGGCATGCTGATAATAGTTTTCCGCCGCCACCGGGTCGCCCGAGGACTGCGCATCGCGGGCGAGCTGAACGTATTTTTCAGCCACGTGCGACGCCGTTCCGCGAATCTTGATGTCCGGACCGTTCGATTCGTAAACCCGCGTTAACGGATTATGGCTCTTGCGGTTACGCCCCCGCATGCGCTTGTTCTGACCGTTTCTCATGGCTTGCTTGTTCGCCAACCCCTGCTTTGCGACGGCATCATGCCGCCAATAGACTCGGTAGTTTCCTCGGATTTTATATCGAATCCCGAGCCGCCGAGGCGCCCGTTCATCGAACTGCCGACCGTGGTGTTACGATGGTCCAATTTTACCTAGCAAATGTTCCAGCCGGCGTGCCTGGCCGAAAGTGCGCCCAGCCCCTATGCCTGCCTGGTGTGCCCAGCTCCGCGGCTTTACCGCGGTATCGCCCGCCTTTGGTCACGCGCGACGCCCGTCCTTTTGGACCTTCGCATGCGCGCAACCGATGAAGCATTCGACCCTAAGTCGGCGAACCGGTCACCCTTGGCCTGGCTTGGTATTCGCCTCGCTCGCCGCCTGCCTCACCGAGCTCTGCTCGGGGCACTGAGGGCGGCGCACAAAAAAACTCAGGTCGATTCCGTGACCTGAAGGTAGTCGGTCCCGCGGCATAATCCAAGTGATTTTTTGGGGATTTTGGCGGGAGGGGGTTGTTCCCTGGTCATGGGTTATACCGGGCGGTAACCACGCGCGGCCCGCCGGAAAGGTCGCGGCACGGCGCCCCGGCGGGTTCCAGCCCGCCGCCGGCCAGCAATGCGGTCACGGCGTCGGCCTGGCCGATCCCGACCTCGACCACCAGCCATCCTCCCGGGGCGAGAAGCCGGCAGGCGTCCGCCGCGATTGCCCGGTAGGCCGTCAGTCCGTCGCTGCCGCCGTCGAGCGCGCCCCGCGGATCGAAGTCGCGCACCTCCGGCGCCAGCGTCGCGATGTCTGCGGTCGCCACATAGGGCGGATTGGAGGCCACGAGGTCGCAGGACCCGGCGAGCGCCGCGCCGAAATCGCAGGCCACGAAGGCGGCGCGCCCGGCAAGGCCGAGATGCTCGGCATTGCGGCGCGCGACCTCGAGCGCGCCCGCGTCGCGGTCGGTTCCGATGCCCACCGCATGGGGCAGCTCGGACAGGAGGGCCAGCAGGATGGCGCCCGAGCCGACCCCGATATCGGCGATGCGCGCCGCGGCGGGGCGCTCGGCGCGGTTCCGCGCCACCACCGCGAGGGCGGCTTCCACCACGGTCTCGGTCTCCGGCCGCGGTACCAGCACGGCGGCCGTGATCCGCAACGGCAGGCTCCAGAACTCCTTGTGCCCGACGATCCGCGCCACGGGCTCGTGGCCCAGCCGGCGTGCCACATCGGCGCCGAGCCTGTCGGTCTCGGGGCGCGTGAGCACGCGCGCGAATTCCACCGTGAGGGCGTGGTGATCGAGGCCGAGCGCATGGCCGACCAGCAGGCGCGCGTCGAGCTCGGGGGTGTCGAGCCCGTGAGCGCGCAAGCGCTCCGCGACCTCTCGCCGCGCCCGCCCGATAGTCATTCCGGGCGCCAGCACAGCGTTGCCGGGAGCGTTCACGTCCGCGCGCCATCGTCGGCCGCGAGCAGCTCGGCCTGGTGCTCGGTGATCAGCGCGTCGATGATCTCGCCCAGGGCCTCCCCCTCGATCACCTGCGGCAGCTTGTGGAGCGTCAGGTTGATGCGGTGATCGCTGACCCGCCCCTGCGGAAAATTATAGGTGCGGATGCGCTCGGAGCGGTCGCCGGTTCCCACCTGGCCGCGCCGCTCGGCGGCGCGCTCGGCGTCGCGCTTGCGCTGCTCGGCGTCATAGAGCTTGGCGCGCAGCATGGCCAGCGCCTTGGCGCGGTTGCGGTGCTGGGAGCGCTCTTCCTGCACCAGCACCACGATGCCCGACGGCACATGGGTGATGCGCACGGCCGACTCGGTCTTGTTGACGTGCTGGCCGCCGGCGCCTTGCGCCCGCATGGTGTCGGTGCGCAGGTCCGCCTCGTTGATCGCGATATCGACGTCCTCGACCTCGGGCAGCACTGCAACGGTCGCGGTCGAGGTATGGATGCGGCCCGAGCCTTCGGTGTCAGGCACGCGCTGCACGCGGTGGACCCCCGATTCGAATTTGAGCTTGGCGAAGGCGCCGCGGCCGTGGACCTCGGCGATCACCTCCTTGTAGCCGCCCATGGGGCCGTCGCTCGCCGAAATGATCTCGGTTTTCCAGCCCTGCTTGGCCGCGTAGCGCTCATACATGCGGATCAGGTCGCCGGCGAACAAGGCGGCCTCGTCGCCGCCGGTGCCGGCGCGGATTTCCAGGATCACGTCGCGCTCGTCCATCGCGTCCTTCGGCAGGAGCGCGAGGCGAATGTCTTGCGCGAGCGCCGCGCATCTCGCCTCCAACTGGGGTTTCTCGGTGGCCGCGATCGCGCGCATCTCGGGATCGGGATCCGCCAGCATGGCGTCGAGGTCCGCGAGCTCGGCGACCACGGCCCGATAGGCCTTCACCCGCTCGGCGACCGGGGTGATCTCGGCGAGCTCGCGCGACAGCTTGACGAAGGTCTCGGGCGCGAGCTGGCGAGACAGCTCCGCTTCCACCATCGCGTGGCGGGCGAGCACGGCGTCGAGCTTGGCTTCGGGCAGCGTTGTCACGGTTGGGTCTCGGAGAGGTTCCGGCAAGGTCCGGTCGCGGTTTGATCCGGGACAGATAGCGGGTTGGCGCGCAAAATGCGACCGGATCGACGCTCCTGTGGCAGCCCCGCCTACATCGGCAGGCCTTCGGCCTCGGCGAAAGCGACCAGCTTGTCGCGGATCGATGCCGATCCGTCGGCCCGGGTGACGAGCGCGGAGACCAGCAGCTCGGTCTTGGCGGCGTCGAGCTCGAGCAGCATGGCCTTCACGGGACCGATCGCCGACGGCACGAGCGACAGCGAGCGATAGCCGAGCCCGACCAGCGCCATCGC
>DATBBS010000087.1:0-3887 GCA_036270895.1 Xanthobacteraceae bacterium | reverse complement strand
TGCGCACGACGCTCGAGGTCGGCCGCTGATCGAGTGTCGGCAGCTTCTGGTCCTTGAGGACCGCCTCGTCGTATTGCTGAATCGTCTGCAGCGAATCCCTCGGCACCATGTGCACGACCTTGTAGCCGCCGGCCTTGAGCTGGGCGAGGATGTCGGGCAGCGCTTGCGCGGTCGCCTTCTGGAAGTCATGCATCAGGATGATGCCCTTGCCGTGCTTGGCGACCTTGTCCATCACCGATTTCGTGACCTGCGCGGGCTTGTGCATCTTGAAATCGAATGAATCGAAGTCGGCCGAGAAGATCGCGACATTGCGCTCGCCCAGATAGGTGACCATCTCGGGCGGGTGCTGCAACGCCGGAAAGCGGAAGAACGGAGCGATCGGCGCGCCGAGCGACATGTGCACCGCGCTCATGCCCATCTCGATCTCGGTCTTGGCTTCCTCGGCGCTCTTCTTGGCGAGGTTCTTGTGCGACATGGTGTGGCTGCCGACCGTATGTCCGGCCTCCGCCACCTGCTTCAGAATCTCCGGATAGTAGGTCGCGTGCAGGCCGATCGGGAAGAAGGTCGCGCGGACACATTGGTCGGCCAGCGCCTTGAGCACCATCGGGGTGTTGTTGAGCCATGGCCCGTCGTCGAAGGTCAGCACGACCTCATGGTCGTTCAGGAAGTCGTGCGACTTGAAATGCTCCATTCCGAAGCCCGGGCCGCCGGTGGTGTCGATCTGAACCACGCGCGAGACGCCGAGCGCGTTGGGATTGTTGCAGGTGATCGGCGGCGCCTTGGGCATGGGCTTCGGGGCCGGCGACTGGGCGGCGGGGGCCGCCTGGGCGGTGGGAGCGGGTTGCTGCGGGGCGCCGGCGGCGACTCGCGTCCCCGCGGCCGAGCCCTGCGTGGCCTGCGCGCCGGAGGATGGGGTGGCAATCTCGGTGACCACCTTGCGCGGCCCTTGCGGGCGGGCGGGCTCGGTCGGAGCGGCGGCGGTCGTCGCCGTCTTCGCGCCCGTCAGGGCAGGCCAGATCCCCGTGAACGAGTATTTTTGCGCCTCGACGGCTCCGAGGACGCCAAGGCACCCGGCCACCGCCAGGCCGCCGACAACGATCGCGGTACGCATTCAATTGCCTCCTCGTAGCGAAAAACGACCTACGCGGTTACCACGCGCAGGCACCTAGCGGTGACCGTACGCCTTTCGGCGCGTCCCTTCAGCCCCCACTTCGGATTAACCTTGATTAACCTTAGTCTAGCCGACTCGCGGCGGGGAGGCGAGGCCCCGTTGTGGGCAATCGACCCCAAAGGCCTCTTTTCGGAGGTTTTCAGGCCCCGAAGGCGTCCCGCCAGGCGGGAAGCGGCTGGTCGCCCCCTCGGGCGCCCGCCAGGCTACCCGCAACGGACACGGGCAGGGCCGTGGCTTCATAGACGCTCCGCGCGATAGCGCGCGCCACCACCTGCGTCGCGGAAGTGCCGATTCGCATGAGGTCGCCGACCGGCTCGACGAGCGGCCGGGCGCCGGTCGCCGCAACGAACACGACGTCGCCGTCGAGCGGGGTGTGGACCGGAAAGATCGCGCGCGCCAATCCGTCCTGCGCCATGATGGCGAGACGCGTCGCCTGCGGCCTGGTGAGGGCCGCGTCGGTCGCCACCACCACGAGCGTGGTGCTGGCGCGAATCGCCCCCTTGGTGCGCGGCTCGAGCGCGCCCGGCGGCAGACGCGAGGGAAAGCCGCGGCCGCCGAATTCGCCGTCCTGCTCGAAGGGCGCGGCCCAGAACCAGGGGCCGTCCCCGACCACCACGCTGCCGACGGCATTGACCGCGGCGAGCGCGCCGACCGTGAATCCGTCGCACATCGCCGACGCCGAGCCGGTGCCGCCCATGAAATTTACCGTTCGGGCGCCAAGCCCGGCGCCTGCGCTGCCGAGCGCGAATGTGGTGTCGGCCGCGGCGGCCGCCGCATAGCCGAGCTCGCGATAGGGCGGGTAGCGACCCCAATCCTTGTCGCCGCCGTTATGGAGATCGAACAGGATCGCGCCCGGCACGATCGGGATGCGTGCCGTGCCGACCGCAAAGCCGCGGCCCTGCTCGCGCAGCCAGGCCTGGATTCCGCTCGCCGCATCGAGCCCGAAAGCCGAACCGCCCGACAGCGCGATGGCGTCGATGCGCTCGACCAGCGTCGCGGGCCCGAGCAGATCGGTCTCGCGCGTGCCCGGACCTCCGCCCCGCACGTCGACCGCCGCAACCGCGGCCTCGTCGAAAACGATGGCGGTCGCGCCGGAGGCGAGCCGCGCATCCTGCGCGTGGCCGACGCGGACGCCTGGGACATCGGTGATGAGGTTGCGCATGCTGGTTCCCGGGCGGAGCGGAAACGATTTCCGCCATGGCGTCAATCGCTCGCTTCACGTTCGTTCACAAACGAGCCATCGCGGGACGGGCGGCTTGCTTCACGGCGCGGGCCGTCGCATCTAGGGTGCCATGTCAGCCGACATCACCATCGCGGCCGCGCTGTTCGCGGGACTCCTGAGCTTTCTGTCGCCCTGCGTGTTGCCGCTGGTGCCGCCCTATCTCGTGTATCTGGCCGGCGCGTCGCTCGAGCGCTTCGCCGACGCGGAAGCCGAGCCGCAGGTGCGGCGCGAGACGGTTCTGGCCGCGCTGCTGTTCGTGTGCGGTTTTTCCACCGTGTTCATCGCATTCGGGGCGAGCGCGAGCGCGATCGGCGCGCTGGTGCAGGCCTATTCGGCCGAGCTCGCTACGCTCGCCGGCATCGTCATCATCCTCATGGGGCTGCACTTTCTCGGGCTCACCCGCCTCGCCCTCGTGATGCGCGAGAAGCGCTGGGGGATGGCAAAGCCGGTCGGGCTGTGGGGCGCCTATGTGATGGGCCTCTGTTTCGCCTTCGGCTGGACTCCGTGCATCGGCCCGATCCTCGCCGCGATCCTGGCGGTGGCGGCTTCCCGCGATACGGTTGCCAAAGGCGCCGGCCTGCTCGCGGTCTATTCGGCCGGGCTCGGGATTCCCTTCCTGATCGCAGCCTTCGCGGTCGAGCCTTTCGCGGCGTTTCTGGCGCGCTTCCGTCGTCATCTCGCCATGGTGGAGCGCGCCATGGGGGCGTTGCTGGTGCTCACCGGCGTCGCCTTTCTCACCGGCTTCGTGAATCAGGCCAGCTACCTGCTGCTCGAGTGGTTTCCCGCGTTGGGGCGGATCGGCTGAGGCGGCAAAAAGAAAGCCCGCCGGGGGGCGGGCTTTCGGGTGGCGATGGCCTGGAGGGCTTACTTGGTCTCGGTATAGGTGATCTTTCCCTCCGGATTCTTCTTCCAGACATAGACCACATAATCGAGCCGGCTCACGTCGCCCTTCTTGTCGTAGGAGATGTCGCCGATCACCGTCTTGAACTTCTGGCCCGAATACATCTGCGCCGCCACTTTCTTGGGATCGAGCGATTTGGCGGCTTCCGCGGCCTGCTTGATGATCTCCACCGCCGCATAGCTGTAGAGCGTGTAGGACTGCGGCTCGAACTTGTTGGCGCGGAATTTCTCCACCACCGCCTTCGCCTCCGGGCGGTTGCGCGGATCGGGCCCATAGGTCATGAGCGTGCCCTCGGCGCCCGGACCGGCGACCGACGCAAACTCGTCGTCGGCGATGCCGTCACCGCCCATCAGGGGCGCCTTGACGCCCTGGTCGCGCATCTGCCGCACGATCAGGCCGCCCTCGGTGAACAGCCCGCCCCAATAGACGAGGTCCGCGCCCGCCGACTTGATCTTCGAGACCAGCGCCGAAAAGTCCTTGTCGCCGGTATTGATGCCTTCGTAGAGCACCTCCGTCACGCCGGCCTTGTTGATCGCCTTCTTGGTCTCGTCGGCGAGCCCTTTTCCGTAGGTCGTCTTGTCGTGGATGACGGC
>DATBBS010000086.1:0-4413 GCA_036270895.1 Xanthobacteraceae bacterium | reverse complement strand
GTTCGGGGCTGGCCGTAGGAAGCCACCTAGACGCAGCCCTATATTGGTCCCTGGCTCTGCGCTTCTGTGAGGGGGCGCGCAAGAATTAGGTACGGAAACTCATCGACCCGGCGGCGTGATCGCGTCGGGCGAATTCGCGTTTGACGAGGTTGTGACGATGCCGACGATAAACCAGCTGATCCGCAATCCGCGGCGGCCGGAGGTGGCACGCAACAAGGTTCCAGCAATGGAAGCCTGCCCGCAGAAGCGCGGGGTGTGCACGCGCGTCTACACGACCACGCCGAAAAAGCCGAACTCCGCGTTGCGCAAGGTGGCGCGCGTGCGCCTGACGAACGGGTTCGAGGTCACGAGTTACATTCCCGGGGAGGGCCACAATCTCCAGGAGCATTCGGTCGTCTTGATCCGTGGCGGTCGAGTAAAAGATCTGCCGGGGGTGCGGTATCACATCATCCGCGGCACGCTCGACACCCAGGGCGTCAAGGATCGGCGTCAGCGCCGTTCGAAATACGGCGCCAAGCGTCCGAAATAGGGAGCCCGTCATGTCGCGCCGTCGCGCCGCGGTCAAACGCGAGGTCTTGCCGGATGCAAAATTCGGCGACAGCGTATTAACCAAATTTATGAATTGCCTGATGTACGAGGGCAAGAAGTCGGTCGCCGAACGCATCGTCTACGGGGCTTTCGATCGCATCGCCAAGCGTAGCGGCCAAGACCCCCTCCGGGTTTTCCACGACGCGCTGGGTAATGTGCGGCCAGCCGTCGAGGTCCGCTCGCGCCGTGTCGGCGGCGCCACCTATCAGGTGCCGGTCGAAGTGCGGAACGACCGCAGCCAGGCGCTGGCTATTCGCTGGCTGATTTCGAGTTCACGCGGACGCTCGGAAAACACGATGGAGGAGCGGCTTTCGGGGGAGCTGCTCGACGCCGCCAACAATCGCGGTGCCGCGGTGAAGCGGCGGGAGGATACGCATCGCATGGCGGATGCGAACAAGGCCTTCTCGCACTACCGCTGGTAAGCGACGAAGCGGACCACGACCGAGACACCATTTTCCTTGAGGGCGCCCGCCCCGCGTGGCGCCCCCGGAGTTGCTTTCATGGCACGCACGACACCTCTCGAGCGATACCGAAACATCGGCATCATGGCGCATATCGATGCCGGTAAAACGACCACCACCGAGCGCATCCTCTATTACACCGGCCGCGCCTATAAGATGGGAGAGGTGCACGAAGGCACCGCGACGATGGATTGGATGGCGCAGGAGCAGGAGCGCGGCATTACGATCACCTCGGCCGCGACCACCTGCTTCTGGCAAGATCACCGCATCAACATCATCGACACGCCGGGCCACGTCGATTTCACGATCGAAGTCGAGCGCAGCCTGCGCGTGCTCGACGGCGCGGTCGCCGTGTTCGACTCGGTCGCCGGCGTCGAGCCCCAATCGGAGACCGTCTGGCGCCAGGCCGACAAATACGGCGTGCCGCGGATCTGTTTCGTCAACAAGATGGACCGGATCGGCGCCGATTTCCCGCGCTGCGTCGCGATGATCGTGGATCGGCTCGGCGCCAAGCCGCTCGTGCTGCAACTCCCGATCGGCATCGAGAGCGATTTCGTCGGGATCGTCGATCTCGTCGGCTTTCGCGCGATCAAATGGCGCGACGAAACCCTCGGTGCAGAGTTCGACATCGTCGAAGTTCCGCCCGACATGGTCGAGGAGGCCAAGGCCTTCCGGACAAGGTTGGTCGAAGCCGCGGTCGAGCAGGACGACGCGGCGCTCGAAGCTTATCTCGGCGGCGAGGAGCCGAGCGAAGAGGTGCTAAAGCGGTGCATCCGCAAGGGCACGGTCGGCGGCGTTTTTGTTCCGGTGCTGTGCGGTTCGGCATTCAAGAACAAGGGGGTCCAGCCGCTGCTCGACGCAGTGGTCGATTATTTGCCGGCCCCGACCGATGTCGCGGCGATCAACGGCATCAGGGTCGGCTCGAAGGAGCCGGTCGTGCGCCGCTGCTCGGATGACGAGCCGTTTGCCGGGCTCGCGTTCAAAATCATGAGCGACCCCTTCGTCGGCTCGCTGACATTTGTCCGTGTATATTCCGGGGTCGCCACCGCCGGTAGCCAGGTCCTGAACAGCGTCAAGGGGACGCGCGAGCGGATCGGCCGCATGTTGCAGATGCACGCCAACCACCGCGAGGACATCAAGGAAGCCCGGGCCGGAGACATCGTCGCGTTGGCCGGTCTGAAGAATACCACCACCGGCGATACCCTGTCAGACGCCGGTGATCCGGTCATACTCGAGCGCATGGAGTTTCCGGATCCGGTCATCGAGATCGCGGTCGAGCCCAAGACCAAGGGCGATCAGGAGAAGATGGGTCAGGCGCTCGCCCGACTGGCGACCGAGGACCCGTCATTCCGAGTGACCGTCGACCACGAGAGCGGCCAGACGGTGATCAAGGGGATGGGCGAATTGCACCTCGAGATCATCGTCGACCGCATGAAGCGCGAGTTCAAGGTCGACGCCAATGTCGGCGCGCCGCAGGTGGCGTACCGCGAGACGATTACTCGCACTGCGGAGGTCGATTACACCCACAAAAAGCAGACCGGCGGAGCCGGACAATTCGCACGCGTCAAGCTGCGTTTCGAGCCATTGCCGCCGGGGTCGGGTTTCGCGTTCGAAAACGCGGTGGTCGGCGGCGCTGTGCCGAAGGAGTATGTACCTGGGGTCGAGAAGGGGCTCAAGGCCTCGACCGAAACTGGTGTGCTGGCCGGCTTCCCGGTCATCGATCTGCAGGCGACATTGATCGACGGCGCCTTCCACGACGTTGATTCGAGCGTGCTCGCCTTCGAGATCGCGGCCCGGGCCGCCTTCAAGGAAGGCGTCATGAAAGCCGCGCCGAAGCTCCTCGAGCCGATCATGCGCGTCGAAGTGGTCACGCCGGAGGAGTATATGGGTGACGTGATCGGCGACCTGAACAGCCGTCGCGGCCAGGTCACCGGGATGGACACGCGTGGCAATGCGCGGGTCATCGATGCGATGGTCCCGCTCGCCAACATGTTCGGATACGTCAATACCTTGCGGTCGATGAGTCAGGGCAGGGCGCAATACACGATGCATTTCGACCATTATGAGCAGGTACCGCAGGCGGTGGCGGACGAAGTCCGCGCCAAAATGGCTTAATAATGCATATAAACGAGGCTTGAAAATCCAGCCGGGCTGGATCGAACGGAGAAGAAGGCAATGTCGAAGGCGAAGTTTCAGCGGACCAAGCCGCACTGCAATATCGGGACGATCGGTCATATCGACCACGGCAAGACGACACTGACGGCGGCGATCACCAAGGTGTTGGCGGAGAAGGGCGGCGCGACGTTTGTGCCGTTCGACCAGATCGACAAGGCGCCCGAAGAACGCGCGCGCGGCATCACGATCGCGACGGCGCATGTCGAATACGAGACCGACAAGCGCCATTACGCGCATGTCGACTGCCCGGGTCACGCCGACTACATCAAGAACATGATCACCGGGGCGGCGCAGATGGATGGCGCGATCCTGGTGGTGTCGGCGGCGGACGGCCCGATGCCGCAGACCCGCGAGCACGTGCTATTGGCGCGCCAGGTCGGGGTGCCGGCGCTGGTGGTGTTCATGAACAAGGTCGACATGGTGGACGACCCGGAGCTGTTGGATCTGGTCGAGCTGGAGGTCCGCGAGCTGCTCTCCAGCTACCAGTTTCCCGGCGATGACATCCCGGTGGTGCGCGGCGCGGCGTTGTTCGCGCTGGAGGGGCGCAACCCGGAGCAGGGTCACGATAAAATCCTGGAGCTGATGGAGGCGGTTGACAGCTACATCCCGCAGCCGGAGCGCGCGAAGGACCGGCCGTTCCTGATGCCGATCGAGGACGTGTTCACGATCTCGGGTCGCGGCACGGTGGTGACGGGCCGGGTCGAGCGCGGCATCGTCAAGGTCGGCGACGAGGTCGAGATCGTCGGGCTCAGACCGACCGCCAAGACGGTGGTGACCGGGGTCGAGATGTTTAGGAAACTGTTGGACCAGGGCGAGGCGGGCGACAACATCGGGGCCTTGTTGCGCGGCACCAAGCGCGAGGAGGTCGAGCGCGGGCAGGTATTGGCGGCGCCGGGCTCGATCACGCCGCACACCCGCTTTCAGTGCGAGGCCTATATCCTGACCAAGGAGGAGGGCGGAAGGCACACGCCGTTTTTCGGCAACTACCGGCCACAGTTTTATTTCCGCACGACCGACGTGACGGGGACGGTGCACCTGCCCGAAGGCACCGAGATGGTGATGCCGGGCGACAACATCTCGATGGAGATCGAATTGATCGCGCCGATCGCGATGGACGAAGGGCTGCGCTTTGCGATCCGCGAAGGCGGCCGCACGGTCGGCGCCGGCGTCGTCGCCAAAATCATAAAAT
>DATBBS010000085.1:0-11166 GCA_036270895.1 Xanthobacteraceae bacterium | reverse complement strand
GTATTCGGAGAATTTCTCGATCTGCTCCCAGTCGGAGCATTCGTAGCGGCTGCCCGGCCAGGGATTGAACGGGATCAGGTTGATCTTGGCGGGGATGCCCTTCAGGAGCTTCACCAGCGCCTTGGCGTCGGCGAGCGAGTCGTTGACCCCCTTGAGCATCACGTATTCGAAGGTGATGCGTTTGGCGTTGGTGAGCCCGGGATAGTTGCGGCAGGCCTCGAGCAATTCCTTGATCGGATATTTGCGATTGAGCGGCACCAGCTCGTTGCGCAGCTCGTCGCGCACCGCGTGCAGCGAGATCGCCAGCATCACGCCGATCTCGGCGCCGGCGCGCGCGATGTTGGGCACCACGCCCGACGTCGACAGAGTGATCCTGCGCTTGGAGATGCCGATGCCTTCGTTGTCGGCGACGATCAGCAGCGCGTCGCGTACCGCCTCGAAATTGTAAAGCGGCTCGCCCATGCCCATCATGACCACGTTGGTGATCAAGCGGCCGCCCTCCTTGGGGGGGCCGGCGGCCTCCGCGGCGCCCTGCTCGGCGCCTTGCGGCGCGGCGCGGCCCGACCAGTCTCCCAGCCGGTCGCGCGCGAGCATGACCTGCCCGACGATCTCACCGGCCGTGAGATTGCGCACCAGGCGCTGCGTGCCGGTGTGGCAGAAGGAGCAGGTGAGGGTGCAGCCGACCTGGCTCGATACGCACAAGGTGCCGCGATCGGTTTCCGGGATATAGACGCACTCGACCTCGTGCGGCCGCTCGCCGGGGTTTTCGCCGGGCAGCCGCAGCAGCCACTTGCGCGTGCCGTCGACCGAGACCTGCTCGGCAACGATATCGGGGCGCCCCAGGGTGAATTTCTCCGCCAGCGCGGCGCGCAGCTCCTTCGAGACGCTGGTCATCTGCTCGAAGCCGGTGGCGCCGCGCGCGTAGAGCCAGTTCCAGATCTGTTGGGCGCGCATCTTGCGCTGCGACGCGGGCACGCCGACGGATGCGAGCGCCTCGGCCAGCTCGGCCCGCGACAGGCCCACAAGCGACGGGGTCGCCGGCGCGACATAGCGCTCGAGCGGCGCCTTCTCGACGAAGCCGGCGAGACGATCCGTGGTGCCCGGGGAGCTGGTCATGTCCCCTTATATAGGAAGCGCCGCCCGAAGGCCGAGTCGGATAGGCCCGAAACTCGGGGTCACCGGCATTCCTGGCCGACCTTGTCGAGCGCCTGCGCCAGGCCCTTGAGCGAAAAAACATCGCTGGTGGCGGTGCCCCGCGCCGAGGTGCCCTTGACGGTCAGATCGGTGCCCTTGCGCATGGCGTCGACCAGGCGCGTCTCCTCGGCGGCATTCTTGACCCAGGCGCCGTCGCTCTGGGTGTACATGGCGTAACTGGCGCCGCCCATTTCCAGGGTCGCATCGGAATTGGGCTTGAAGCCGTAGCCGATGATGATCGAGACCTCGTCCTTCACTTTTTCGGCCGGCCGCGATGAGACGAACAGAAACGCCGGATCGCGCGGCCGTCCGGGCGGAGTCGTCTGCGAGTTCGCCGGCTTGGCGAGCGCGAAGCACACCTTCTTGCCGGCTGGCGAGGCCGTATAGGCGCCCCAGTCGCCAAAGGTGCCGAGCAGCGTCGGCTGCACACCGCCGACCGCGGGCGCGGCCGGCGCTTCGGGCGCGGCGGCGGCCGGTGCCGCCGGCTTCGGCTTGGCGGCCGGCTTCGGCTTGGGCGCGGCGGGCTTGGGCGGATTGGGCTTGGCGGGAGTCGCGGGCGCGGCCTGCTGGGCCGGTGCGGATGTGGTGAAGGCAAACGCCGCCGCAAAAAGCAGCGACATGCCGAAGATCGAGCGCATGACGTGACTCATCGGGCCTCGCATTCGGGTGCGGTCAAGTCGCCCCGACATCCATTCGAACTCTCGTCGAACTGTAATCAAACCCTACCAAATAGGGAATCATTTCGGCAACGCCGAGTCGATACAGGGTAGCGCGACGGCGCGCGTCCGGGCCGCATCGCCGTCCATCATACAGATGATCGCGAAGAAGTCGCACAAAAACACATCCGGATCATAAATTACCAACACGCCAGGGGTTGGTGGGATCAACCCGCGCCATGCCGGCCGGCGGCTTGGCCAAAGCACTCCCAAAAAAGTTTGACCCGGGCGCCGGCCACCGACACCAATAAGGTGAAAGGTGGCAATCTCGTCGTTGCGACGATGATGAAGGGCGCTCGACCAATGGAAGTGGTGGCGGGAGTGACATCTCCTGACGAATTTGCGGACCTCGTCACGGCGGTCGCGAGCAAACGCGACCGCACCGCATTCGCGCGCCTGTTCGACTTCTACGCGCCGCGCGTCTACGCCTACCTGCTGCGTCTGCGGCTCGATCCCGGCGTCGCCGATGAGCTGACCCAGGACGTGATGACGACGCTCTGGCAGAAAGCCGAGCTGTTCGACCGCACCAAATCCTCGGTCGGCACCTGGCTGCTCCGCATCGCCCACAACCGGCGCGTCGACCTGCACCGGCGCAGCCGCGAGCAAACCGCACCGGAACCGCGCCCCACCGACACGCCCGATCCCGCGCCGGCTCCCGACGACGAGCTCGACATGAGCCAGCGCGAGGCGAGCATCCGCGCCGCCTTGCGGCTGCTGCCGCAGGAGCAGCTCGATCTCATCCGGCTGGCGTTTTTCGAGGGTTTGTCGCACGGCGACATCGCGTCGCAGACCGGCCTGCCGCTCGGGACGGTCAAATCGCGGCTGCGGCTCGCCTTCTCGCGGCTGCGCCGGGCGCTGGAACAGGAAGGCGTGAGCGAATCCACATAAGCGGCCCATGGTCCCGCGCAGAAAATGCGGCCCGCAAATCAAACGACGGTCGCGGCGCGCCATCGGCATGGTATGACGGGGAAATCGAGTCCCCCGTGGATCGATGCGGACGCGTCGCGGCAGCGCCGCATCTGCGCCGCACCACCAGCCCCCGCTATATCCGATGAAAGCCGTTCTCTGCACCCACGCTTGCGGCCCCGACGAGCTCGAGATCCGCGATCTGTCCGACCCGGTGGCGGGCGCCGGCGAGGCGGTGGTCGTGGTGCGGGCGGCGGCGCTCAACTTCTTCGACACGCTGATCATCGCCGGCAAGTATCAGACCAAACCCGCCTTTCCGTTTTCGCCGGCCGCCGAATTCGCGGGCGAGATCGAGAGCGTCGGCGCGGGGGTGACGGACCTGCGGCCCGGCGATCGCGTCGCCGCCAATATCGGCTACGGGGCGGCGCGGCAGAAAGTGGCGGTCGCGGCCGACCGGCTGGTCAGGTTGCCGGATGGTCTCGACTTCGAGCGCGCCGCCGGACTGATCGTCACCTACGGCACCACGCTCTATGCTTTGAAGGACCGCGCGCAATTGCGCGCCGGCGAGACGCTCGCGGTGCTCGGCGCCGCCGGCGGCGTCGGTCTCGCGGCGATCGAGCTCGGCAAGCTGATGGGGGCGCGCGTGATCGCCTGCGCGTCGTCGGCCGAGAAGCTCGCATTCGCGCGCCGGCACGGCGCCGACGCGACCGTGAATTACGGCGAGGAAGACCTCAAGGAGGCCCTGCGCGGCGCGACCGACGGCAAGGGCCCCGACGTGATCTACGATCCGGTCGGCGGGCGCTATGCGGAGGCGGCGTTGCGCGCGATCGCCTGGGGCGGCCGCTTCCTGGTCGTGGGCTTCGCGAGCGGCGAGATTCCGAAGCTGCCGCTCAACCTCGTGCTGCTCAAGAGCTGCGACCTGCGCGGCGTGTTCTGGGGCGCATGGGCCGAGCGCGACCGCGCCGGCTACCGCGCCAATCTGGGCGAGATCCTCGAATGGTGCGCGCAAGGCAAGCTCAGCGCCCATGTGCACGAGAGCTATCCGCTGGAAAAGATCGCTTCGGCGCTGCGGGCCCTCGCCGGCCGCAAGGCGATGGGAAAAGTGATCCTGCGACCGTGAGCGTCAGGTGGCGCTTGCGGCAGGCGGTTCCGCCAGCCCGCGCGCGATCGCCTGCCTGGCGGCGGCGCGATGCTCGGGGCGGATATGCGTCGACACCAGCTTCAACGCCGTCGCCAGCACGGCCGCGTCATCGGTGAAGCCGAGCAACGGCATCATGTCCGGAATGACGTCGAAGGGGAGCACGAAATAGGCGAGCGCGCCGATCAGGGCGGCCTGGACATGGCGCGGCGTCTCGCGATCGAAGGCGCAGAAATAGGCGGCGAGCAGATCCTCGGCGAAGGGAAGCCCGGCCGCTACCCGCCTGGCCTTCGCCCAGAAGCCGCGCCGCACATAGGCCTTCTCGCGCGCGAATTTCGCGACACCCGATGGCATGCTGGCTTCGATCGACATGGCGGATCCTGCGTGGCCGAACCGGGATTAAAATGGCCCCTCCGGCCGGCGACCGCAAGTGGCGATCAGCGTCCCGCGATGCGGTCCATCGCCTGAGCGAGGGTCACGTCGAGCTCGGTCACCCCGCCGGCGTCATGGGTCGCGAGCGTGACCTCGACCGTCTTGTAGACGTTGAACCATTCCGGGTGATGGTCGAGCTTCTCGGCCACCAGGGCGGCGCGCGTCATGAAACCGAATGCCGCATTGAAATCGTCGAACACGAATTTCCTGGTGATCGCGTCGCGGTCTTTCGCCGCGCTCCAGCCGGGGAGCTTGGCGAGCGCGGCCTTGCGGGCGTCGGCGCTGAGCTTCTGAGCCATGATGCAAGCCTCAGTTTCCTGTTGGACTCATTAGTTCACGCAACGCCCCGCCCGACAAGCCGGTTCCACCAACCGGATCGCGGCGCGCTCCGCGCCCGCATCCTGGCAATCGCAGCGACGCCCCCCTACATCCCAATCACGTGGTTTCGCCCTCCGCGCCGTTGCCGACAGGGAGACGCCTTCATGTCATGGTCCGTGAACATCGGCTCGATCGCGGGCACGGCGATCCGCGTCCATTTCACCTTCCTGCTGTTCCTGCTGTGGATCTTCGTCGCCAGCTGGGCCTCCGGCGGCGCGGCGGCGGCGTGGAACGGCCTCGCCTTCATGCTTCTGCTGTTCGCCTGCGTGCTGGCGCACGAGTTCGGCCACATCCTGGTGGCGCGCGCATTCGGGGTGGCGACGCCCGACGTGACGCTCTTGCCGATCGGCGGCGTGGCGCGGCTCGCCCGCATCCCCGAGGCGCCGGGCGAGGAATTTTTGATCGCCATCGCGGGCCCGCTGGTCAATGTGGCGATCGCGTTCGGGCTGGTGGTCTTGATCGGGGCGCATTTGACGCCGCAGCACCTCGGCACCATGGAGGACGCGCGGAACTCGCTGATCGACCGTCTCGCCGCGGTGAACCTTTTCCTCGCCCTGTTCAACATGATTCCCGCCTTCCCGATGGATGGCGGCCGCGTGCTGCGGGCGCTGCTGGCGATCCGGCTCGGACACGTGCGGGCGACCGAGATCGCGGCCACCATCGGCCAGCTGGTCGCCTTCGCGCTCGGCTTCATCGGCCTGTTCGGCAACCCGATCCTGATCTTCATCGCGATCTTCGTTTATCTCGCCGCGTCGTCGGAAGCCCAGCTCGTCGCCATGCGGGCGATGTCGCGCGACGTGCCGGTCAGCGCCGCGATGATGACCGAATTCGCCACCCTCACGCCCGACGAGCGCATGGATGCGGCGGTCGAGACCCTGCTGCGCACCAGCCAGAGCGAGTTTCCGGTCGTCGACCCCGAGCGCCGCCTCGTCGGCCTGCTCGACCGCGACGGGGTGATCCGCGCGCTGAAGACGCAGGGTCCGGACGCGCGGGTCGCCGACACGATGGCGACCGGCATCCCGACCGTCGGCAGCCGGAGCCGTCTCGAAGATGCGTTCCAGACGCTGCAGGAGACCTCCGCGCCCGCCGTCGGCGTGGTCGATCCGGCCGGACGCCTGGTCGGCCTGATCACGCCGGAAACCGTCGGCGAGATGCTGATGCTCCAGCAGGCCCTGCCCAGAGGCGCCCGTATGGAACCCTGGAGCGCGCGGCCGGCGCGCTAAACGAATCCGCAACTGAATCCGGCTAAGGTTTTGGCGCCGGCGGCTCGAATTGGTTAATGTCCGCAACGGACTGCGCGTCATATCACCGCCGCATTGGGGCAGGATGACGGTCCGGCCATGAATCCTTTACGCAGGATGTTCGCAACCAGCTTCGTGGTGGGAAAGATGTGGAAACCCAGGCGCAGCAGGGTGCGCATGATGCTGCACCACACCCTGTTGCTCACAATCGCCGTCTGCCTGCTGCTCGCCGGCCTGGCGGGCGCGGCCGTCTATGTGGCGACGCGGCCCGCCACGCTCAAATTCGCCATCGGCCCGCTCAACGGCGAGGACGCCAAGCTCGTCCAGGCGGTCCACCGGCATTTCTCGAGCGACCGCGCCAACATCCAGCTCCGCCTGGTTCCCACGGCGGGCGCGGCCGAAAGCGCCCAGGCGATCGACGACAAGAAGGCCGACCTCGCGGTGGTGCGGCAGGATATCGCGATGCCAAAATCAGGATTGGCGGTCGCCATCCTGCGCAAGAACGTGGTGGTGCTGATGGTGCCGGCCGCCGGCTCGCCCGCGCTCGGCGCCGTCAAGCCGGCCGACCCCAAGGCCGCCAAAGGCGCCAAGGCCAAGAAGGCCGCCAAGCCGAAAGCAATCGAGAAGATCGAGGACATCAAGGGCCGCCGCGTCGGCGTCATCGGCCGCACCAGCGCCAATGTCGACGTCCTCAACGCCATCCTGAAGCAATACGAGGTATCCCCCGAACAGATCACGATCGTCGCCCTCGATCCCGACAACGTCGCGGCGTCGCTGCGCGACAATCCGGTCGACGTGATCTTCGGCGCCGGTCCGGTCACCGCACGCTACTTCGGCGACGCCATCGCGGCCTCCTCGACCGAGAAGGACAGCCCGACCTTTCTCAAGCTGGGCGCCGCGCAAGCGATCGAGAATCGCCTGCCGGTCTACGAGGCGACAGAGATCAAGGCCGGCGTCTTCGGCGGCCACAAGCCGCTGCCCGAGGAGGACGTCGAGACCATCGGTTTCTCCCACTACATCATGGCGCGCCGGGACCTGTCGGAAGCCGAGGTCGGCGACTTCACCAAATTGCTGTTCGGGGTGCGCCAGGCGCTGGGGGCGGAATTTCCCGGCGCCGCAAAGATCGAAAAGCCCGACACCGATCGCGATGCGACGGTGGCGGCGCATCCGGGTGCGGCGGCCTATCTCGACAACGACCAGAAGACGTTTTTCGATCGCTACAGCGACCTGCTCTACTGGGGCCTGATGGTGAGCTCGTTCCTGGGTTCCGGCATCGCCTGGCTCACGAGTTACACCAAGGCCGACGAGCGCTTGCGCCACACCCATGTGCTCGACCAGTTGATCGAGCTGATGGCGGCAGCGCGCAAGGCCGCGACGCTCGAGGAGCTCGACAAGCTGCGCGCCGAGGTCGACGACATCCTGCGCACGACCGTCCTGCAGGCCGAGCAGAATGCCCTCGACCAGCAGGCCCTGATGGCTTTCTCGCTCGCGCTCGACCAGGCCCAGATGGCGATCTGCGACCGGCGCGCGATGCTGACGGGCCATGCGCCGAGCCAGGCAACCCCGGCCACCATGGCCGACGTGACCCCGCTGCGCTTCGCGGCGCCCTGAGCGAGGCCAAGAGTCGGCCTTCCTGTCGTAAACCGCCACCGCCCGCCGCATCGATTCGACGGCGGAGGTGCTGTGGCCGACCCGGATCGATGCGAAACCGGGATCGACGGCCGACCCGCAGGTTCGCGTCCCCCGTCTCCGCTTCCGAGCCCGGTTTTTAATGTCTCTTTCAGCATGCCGCTCTAGGCTGCCGGGGACGTCTCGCTCAGCTCTGGATACCGGCTCTGGATGCCATGACCACACGCGACGCAGGCGCCCGCGCTTCGCCCCATACGCCTTCGATTCTGTGGCTCGCGCCGCCGCTCTACGCGGTGACCATGTTCGTCTCGGCGCTGCTGCTGTTCGCGCTCCAGCCGATGTTCGCGAAAATGGTGCTGCCGCGATTGGGCGGCGGGCCGTCGGTATGGTCGGTCGCCATGGTGTTCTTCCAGGGCGCGCTGCTCATGGGCTACGGCTCCGCGCATCTGCTCGGCCGTATGGTACCGCCCAGGCGCGCGGCGCTGACGCATCTGATTGTCCTGGCTGTCGCCGCCTCGACGCTCCCGATCGGCGTCGCGGCCGGTTTCGACATGCCACCGGCTTCTGGAGTCGCGTTCTGGCTGATCGGCCTGTTCGCGGCGTCGATCGGCCTTCCATTCGTTGCGCTGTCGGCCAGCGCACCGCTCCTGCAACACTGGTTCGCGTCGAGCGGCCATCGACAGGCGCGCAACCCCTATGTGTTGTACGGCGCTTCCAATCTCGGCTCGTTTGCGGCGTTGCTGGCCTATCCGTTCGTCGTCGAGCCGCTGCTGGCGCTGCGCGATCAGGCGCATCTCTGGTCGATCGGGTTCGCCGCGATTGCGCTGCTCATCGCGGTGGCCGGGCTGTTCGTGGAGCGCAGCGGCGCGGCCGATGTTGCGGCCGCAACCACCGACGAGGTGCGGCCATCGTTCGTCGACCGGATGCGCTGGATGGCGCTCGCCGCCGTTCCGTCGGGCCTCGTGATCGCGGTTACGTCGTTTGTGACGACGGATCTCGCATCCGCGCCGTTCGTGTGGGTATTTCCGCTCGCCATGTATCTTGCCACCTTCGTGGCGGTCTTTCGCGACCGGCCGTGGTTCGATCATGCCACCGTCGTCAGGCTGACGCCAACGGTCGTTGCACCCGTGGCGGTCACACTGCTTGGCATGATCAAGCCGCTTTGGCTGCCCGCAATCGGTTTCAACCTGTTGACTTTTGCTGTCCTCACCCTCGTGTGCCACGGCGAGCTGTACCGGCGGCGCCCCGCACCCGCGCATCTCACCGAGTTCTATCTCTGGATTTCCGTCGGCGGCGCGCTCGGCGGGGCCTTCGCGGGCCTCATCGCGCCCTACGTGTTCAACAATATTTACGAATACCCGATCCTGATCGCGGCCGCCCTGCTGGCGCTGCCGGGAATGTTCGCGGGCGGACCATCGGCGTTTCTGCGCCAAGCCGGGCCGGTCCTGGCGGCGGTCGCGGCTGTCGGAGTCGCCAGAATGGCGAGCGGCAGCGACCTGCCGCATCTTTCGGCAAACGTCTGCAGGATCGCCGCCGTCCTGCTGATCGCGTTCATATTCCTCCGGCGCAAACAGCCGCCCGTCGTATTCGCGCTGGTGGTTTTGGCGTTCGTGTTCACCGGAGCATGGACGCCCGGTCTCAACCGCGTCGCGACGACCCGCAGCTTCTTCGGTGTCCATCAGGTGACCGACTCCACCGACGGTCGCTATCGCGTGTTGACGCACGGTACGACGATCCACGGCGCCGAGCGCTTGCGCAGCGAAAGCGGCGACGTGCTGGCCGGCCGGCCCGAGCCGTTGACCTATTACTATTTTGGCGGGCCAATATCCGAATCGATCGAGGCGACGCGCGCCGCGCTCGGCGGACTGAAGAATGTCGCGGTCGTCGGACTGGGGGCCGGATCGCTTGCATGCCATCGCAAGGACCCGGAGCACTGGACGTTCTATGAGATCGATCCGGAGGTGATCCGGATCGCCCGCGATGCGCGCATGTTCAGATTCCTGCCCGAATGCGCACCGTCCGCCTCCATCGTTCTCGGCGACGCACGATTGACGCTGGCGGCGTCCGGCGCGCGCTACGACCTGATCGTCCTGGATGCGTTTTCGTCCGATGCGGTTCCGGGCCACCTGCTCACCCAAGAGGCGTTCGCCATTTATCTGTCCCATCTGGCGCCGCACGGCGTGCTCGTGGCCCACGTTTCGAACCGCCATCTCGATCTCGTGCCGGTCGTGGCCGCGGCCGCCAAGGCGAAAGACCTCATCGCCTTTCTCAGGGACGATGGCGAGGGGGACCCGGCGAGTGGCGAGTACAAGGTTGCGTCGACCGTCGTCGCGCTCGCGCGCGATCCGGCCGATCTCGGCGACTTGCCGACGCGGGCGAGCTGGCGGCAGCTCGAGCCGGACGCCGGCATGCCGCCATGGACCGACGACTACTCGAACATCCTGGGCGCGATGATGCGTCACAAGTTCGGTTACTGACGCGCGCGGCGCGCGAACCGGTAGCCATTTTGCCGGAACATGCGCTAGGCTGCCCCCGAGTGGGACGGTCATGGGAAGCCTTCTGATTCACGGCGCGTTCGACGTGCTGGCGTGGCTCGCGGCCGGGCTCGCGGCGATGTGGCTCGGACGCGTCGAGAAAGTCTCCTTTCCGGCCGTCAGCACCGGCCTGCCCTATCTCGCCGCCGTGCTGCTGGGCGCCGGCATGGGCGCCTATGTTTTCGGTACCGCCAACCTGTGGCTCTCGGGGGCGCCGGGAATCGGCCGCTCGATCGAAGGCGCGGTCGCGGGCGGCATCATCGCGGTCGAGCTCTACAAGCGCGGGGCCGGCATTCGCATGCGCACCGGCGCGCGCTTCGCGCTGCCGCTGGCGGTCGGCGTCGCGATCGGCCGCGTCGGCTGCTATTTCGCGGGCCTCGACGACTTCACCTACGGGACCCCGACCACGCTTCCCTGGGGCCATGACTTCGGCGACGGCGTCGCGCGCCACCCGGTGCAGCTCTATGAAAGCGCCGCCATGGCGGGTTTCGCGCTGTTCTACGTCGCGGCCGTGCGCCTGCGCGACCCTTTCGTCATCGACAACGGCTTCTATCTCGCGGCCGGCTGGTACGGCGCCCAACGATTCCTGTGGGAGTTCGTCAAGCCCTATGGGGCCGTGATCGGGCCGTTCACCCTGTTCCATATGCTGTCGGCCGCCATTGTGGTCTACGCTTGCGCCATGGTGGCGTCGGCGCCCAAGGGAAGCTCCTCGCATGACCGTGCCGTTGCGTAGATCGCGTCCCTACGTGTTCTGGGGCCAGACCACCTCGCTGTGCGAGACCTGCCTCGCGCTGGTGCCGACCAAGATCGAGATCCGCGACAACGAGGTCTGGTACGAGAAGCGCTGCCGGCAGCATGGCGTGCAGTCGACGCTGGTGTCGACCGACGCCGCCTATTGGCGGCGCTGCAAGGACTACATCAAGCCCGGCGACAAGCCGCTGGCGTTCCAGAACCGCACCGAGTTCGGCTGTCCGTATGATTGCGGGCTTTGCCCCGAC
>DATBBS010000084.1:0-11945 GCA_036270895.1 Xanthobacteraceae bacterium | reverse complement strand
TTCGCCATCGCGGCCGGCGTCGGAAACCTTCCGGAATACGCCGCCGGCTTCAAGCAGTTCGGCAATAATTTCGCGGTGCCGGCGCTCCTGCTGCACAGCTTCCCGTCATGGTTCGTCGGTATCGCCTTTGCGGCGATCGGGATCGGCGCCCTGGTGCCGGCCGCGATCATGTCGATCGCCGCCGCCAATCTCTACACGCGCAATATCCATCGCGAATTCATCAACCCGAATCCCTCCGACAAGCAGGAAGCCCAGATGGCGAAGTGGGTGTCGCTGATCGTCAAGTTCGGTGCGCTCGTCTTCATCATCTTCGTGCCGACCCAATATGCCATTCAGCTGCAGCTCCTCGGCGGGATCTGGATCATCCAGACGCTGCCGACCGTCATGCTCGGCGCTTATACGCGCTGGTTCAACGGCTGGGCGCTGCTCGTCGGCTGGGCCACGGGAACCGTCGTAGGCACCGCGATGGCCGCCGCGGTCAACTTCGCGCCGACCTTTCCGCTGGCCTTGGGAGGATTCACCTTCCCCGGTTATTCGGCACTTTATACCCTCATCCTCAACCTGATCTTGGCGATCGTGCTGACGCCGGTGTTCAATGCGATCAGCCGAGCGTCAGCCGACGAAACGGTTGCGGCCGATTATCACGTCTGACCGCCGTTGCGCTGTCGACCGATCAGCCGGCGCCCTACACCCGTTCGATGCCGGCCTTGGCGATGAGGTCGCGGAAGCGCGGGACCTCGTCGGCGATGCGGCGGCGCAGCCCGTCCGGGCCCTTGGCGATCACCTCGAAGCCGAGCGTTCGCAGCCGCTCGTGAAACGCCGGCTCATTCAAGGCGGCGAGTGACGCGCCGGCCAGGCGATCGACGATCTCCGGCGGCGTCCCGGCCGGCGCCAGCATGCTGTGGAACGTGTCGGACACAAAGCCCGCATAGCCCAGCTCCAGCATGGTCGGCACATCGGGCATGTCGTACCAGCGTTGCGGGCCGGTGACGGCGAGCGCGCGCACCGTGCCGGCCAGAATGCTGGGATGGGCGCCCGGCAGTGACGCGCACATCAGCGGCACCGTATCGCTCAGCACGCTCTGCATGGCCGGACCGGCGCCCGGATAGGGCACATGGGTGATCTGGATGCCGGCCGCGATCTTCAGCAATTCGCCAGCCAGATGCGGCGTCGTTCCGATGCCGGCGCTGGCGTAGCTCAGCGCGTCGGGCGAGGCCTTCGCCCGCGCCACCAGTTGCGCCATCGACGTGAGGCCGGAAGCAGGGGTCGCGATGAACACGTTGGGCGAGGTGTCCAGTTCGGTGACGGGCGCGAAGTCTTTTGCGGGGTCATAGGGCACCTGCTTGTAAAGTCCCGGATTGACCACGAAGGCGCTCGACGTCACCAGCAGCGTGTAGCCGTCCGGTGCGCTGCGCGCGACCGCCGCGGTTCCCAGGTTGCTGCCCGCACCCGCGCGGTTTTCCACGAAGAATGTCTGGCCGAGCGCCTCGCCCAGCTTGACGCTCATCAGTCGGGCCGTCAGGTCGCTGGGGCCGCCGGGCGCGAAGGGCACCACGATCCGCACCGGGCGATCGGGATAGCCGGCACCCGCAGCCGTGCGGCCGAACCCGGCCGCGCCAAGCGCCAGCGCGCCGGCCCGCAGGACCGCGCGGCGGGTGGGCCAGGTCTGGTCAGCCATTGTCTCCTCCGCCCGATCCGCTGCCGTTTCGCTGTTCAGCCCGCCCGCAACGGCAGCGTGACCGGCATACCGATCCGCATCGAGTGCTCGATTGCGAGCGTCGCCTCAAGGGTGTCGCGCGCGTCCTGCGGCGTCGCCAGCACGCAGGGGCGGCCGGTCGCGAGGTAGTCCAGCCAAGCGCGCGTCTCGTTGGCGATCGGTCCCCAGAATTCCCCCAACGCCCAATCACCGGGCGTGCCGCTTTGCAGGAACACCATGTTGACGACATTGTCCGGCAGATAGACGTGCGGCACGCCGGCCTCGCTGTACATCAGCTGGTCGGTATGGTCGTCGTCCAGGATGATGACGCCGCCGGTGCCGAGCAGCTCGACCCGGGCCGCATGACCGAGCGCGGGATACTTCTCCGGCAGCGCATAGCTGACCCCGAGGTTGACCACGGCGCCGTCGTCATAGGTGAGCACCGCATAGCTCACATCCGGCACCTCGTGGCCGGCCGCCTTCAGCACGCCGGTTTGGCCGCGCGCATAGATTTCCACCACGCGGCGGCCTTCGAACAGCCAGTTCATGAGATCCACATAGTAGGTCAGCGCATCCACCACCGGCGTCGCGTGCGGATTGCGCCCGAGCATCGCCAAGGCCTGCGAGCGCGAATTGAACACCCGCGCGGCGCCCCCGGTGAGCGCGCCCAGGCGCCCCTTGACGACCTGCTCCTTGGCGATCAGGTAGCGTTCCTTGTAGCGCCGGCTGTAGCCGACCCGCATATCGCCGCCGGACCGCTTCAGCGCGGCCAGCACCTGGTCGGCCTCGCGCACCGTGAGCGCGATCGGCTTCTCGACCAGCACCGGCTTGCCCCGCTCGATCGCGGCAAGCATCGGAGCCAAATGCTCGTCCTCGCTGGTGGAGACGATCACCGCGGTCACGTCCGGGTCTTCGATGACCGCCAGGTTGTCGTCGTGGTGCGAACGGCCGGCGACCAGCTTGGCGAGCTTTGCCGCATTCGCGGGATCGAGGTCGGAGACGGCGATGCTCGCGACCGCCGGATGCCCGACGGCGAGGCGCGCCCGCAACGTGCCGATGCGCCCGGATCCGATGATACCGAGCCCGATCTCGCGCGTCCGCGTCGGCTTTGTCACGGGCGTCACTGGACCGAACTCCCAAGTCTGGTTCGCCCGGGCAAAACGTCGTCGGACGGCGCGAAAACTTATGCGGCGGACGATACGGTGTAAAGATGAGCGCCGATCGGTGTTGGCCCTGCTCGGGAGACTCACACCCGCTCGGCGATCCGATCGAAGGCCGGATGATCGACGGCGGGATCAGCGAGGCGGGGCAGGGCGACGATGTCGAGGCCGCCCGCGAAGCGCGCGACCGTGTCGCGCGTCTCTTCGAGAGGCACCGGGCTGCTCGCGCTCTCGCTGATCACCAGGCACGCAACCGCGTGTCCCCGGCGGCGTGCCGCATCGAGTGCCGTCAGGGTGTGGCTGATCGCGCCGAGATAGCTGCCGGCGACCAGGACGATCGGGATATCCAGGGCCGCCATCCAGTCGAGCACGGTATGCCGGGCGTCGAGCGGCGTCATGACGCCGCCGACGCCTTCGATCAGCAGCGCGCCGTCGCGGGTCGCAATGGCGTCCCGGCAGAAACCGACGACGGCCGCAAAGTCGATTGCGCGGCCCTCGCGCGCCGCCGCCATGTCGGGCGAGAGGGCGGCGGCGAAGCGCCAGGGCGATACTTGGGCGATCGTCTCCACGGTCACCGGCCGGCCCAGCGCCGACAGCAGCAGGCCGCTGTCGCTGCGCTCCGGGTCCGCGGACGCGAAGCCGGAGGCGATCGGTTTGAGCGCCGCGACCCTGCGGCCGCGCGCCTGCAACGCGCGGACGAGGCCGCAGGTCACGAATGTCTTGCCGATATCCGTCCCTGCCGCCGTGACGAAGATCGCGCTCATGCGCCGACGCGCTCGCGCACGAGATCGGCGAGCCGCTCGATCTCGGCGTCGGGGTGAGCCGCCGTGAAGGCAAGCCGCAGGCGCGCCGTTCCTTCCGGCACGGTCGGCGGCCGGATCGCGACCGCCAGAAATCCCGCTTCCTCCAGGCGCCGGCTGGCGGCGAGCGCGGCCGGCGCGGACCCGACGATGATCGGCACGATCGGGCTCTGCGCCTCGGGCAGGCCGGCGCGGCGGGTGAAGGCCCTGGCCTTGGCGAGCGGCCGCGCCGCATAGGCGGGCTCGCGCTCGATCAGGTCGAGCGCCGCGATGGCGGCCGCCACGATCGCGGGCGGCAGGCCGGTCGAATAGATCAGCGTGCGGGCGCGGTTGGGCATGAGCGCGATCACCGGCGCCGAGGCGCACAGATAGCCCCCATAGGCGCCGATTGCCTTGGACAGCGTCCCCATCTGCAGCGGCACGTCGGCAGGCTGCGGCCCCGCGAAACTCGAGCCGCGCCCGCCGCCGACCACGCCGATGCCGTGCGCGTCGTCGGACAACAGCCAGGCGTCATGGCGGCGCGCCATCCGGCCAAGCTCGGCCAGCGGCGCCAGGTCGCCGTCCATCGAAAAGACGCCGTCGGTCGCGACCAGGACATGCGGGTGCGCGCCCCGATGCGCCCACAGCAGCGCCTCGGCGTGGCCGACGTCGTTGTGGCGGTAGGGCAGCACGCGGGCGCGGGCGAGCCGGGCGCCGGCCCACAGGCAGGCATGCGACAATTCATCGAGGATGACGAGGTCGTCCTGGCCGATCAGGGCCGGAATGATCCCCGCATTGGCCAAAAACCCGGAGCCGAAGACGCAAGCCCCCTCGGTGCCCTTGAGGCGGGCGAGACGGACCTCCAGCTCGGCATGGAGCGGATGGTTGCCGGTGACGAGGCGCGAGGATCCGGCGCCGAGGCCGTAGCGGGTGATTGCCGCGATGGCGGCCGCCTTGACGTCGGGATGATGGGTGAAATTGAGGTAGTCGTTGCACGAGAAGGAGAGCAGGCGGCGGCCATTGCGCTCGACATAAAGCTCGCCGCGGGTGGTCCCGACCAGGGCGCGCTTGAGCCCGCCGCGGTCGAGACCGGCGAGCTTGGCGGCGGCGAAATGGTCGAGGGAATCCATGGGGTGGTCCGAGCCAGATTGTATACCGATGTAGCGTGACCGGGGCCGCGCTCCAATGCAAACTACAGCCATGAACCGAGACGAAACCAAGACCCGCAAGGGCCCGGGCGACTGGTATGCGGAGGGCCTGGCCCACGTCTGGCTGCCCTATGCGCAGATGAAGACGATGGATCCGCCGCTGGCGGTGGGGCGGACGGAGGGGTGCCGCATCATCCTGGCCGACGGGCGGCAATTGATCGACGGCATCGCGTCGTGGTGGACGGCCTGCCACGGCTACAATCATCCGCATATCCGCGAGGCCCTGATCCGGCAGGCGGAGGTCATGCCGCACGTGATGTTCGGCGGGCTCGTGCATGAGCCGGCGCTGACGTTGGCGCGCCGCCTGGCCGCCCTGCTGCCGGAGAATCTCGACCGGGTGTTCTTCTCCGAGTCCGGCTCGGTGGCGGTCGAGATCGCGCTCAAGATGGCGGTGCAGTTCTGGCGCAACCAGGGCCAGAGCGACCGGACCCGCTTGGTGACGTTCCGCGGCGCCTATCACGGCGATACGACCGGCGCGATGGCGCTGGGCGATCCGCAGGACGGCATGCACGGCCTCTACAAGGGAATGCTGCCCGAGCATCTTTGCGTCGCGCTCCCGACCGACGAGCCAAGCACGGACGCGCTGGGGCGCGCGCTGGAACGCCACGCCGACAAGCTCGCTGGCATCATCGTCGAGCCGCTGGTGCAGGGCGCGGGTGGCATGCGGTTTTACGACGCCGCGACGCTGCGGCGGCTGCGCGAACTCGCCGACCGCTACGGCCTGCTGTTGATCTTCGACGAGATTTTCACTGGCTTCGGCCGCACCGGCGCGATGTTCGCCTGCGTGGCGGCCGGCATAGTGCCCGACATCATCACGCTCTCGAAGGCGCTGACCGGCGGCACCCTGCCGCTCGCCGCCACAATCGCGAGCCGCCGTGTGTTCGAAGCCTTCTGGTCGGACGATCCGCGCCACGCGCTGACGCACGGGCCGACCTACATGGCGAATGCGCTGGCCTGCGCGGCCGCCAATGCGTCGCTCGATCTGTTCGCGCGCGAGCCGCGCCTGGCGCAGGTGAGGACGATCTCGGCCGCGCTCGCCCGCGGGCTCGCGCCGTGCCGTGATTTGCCGCGCGTCAAGGACGTCCGGGTGACAGGCGCGATCGGCGTTGTGGAACTCGACCGCATCGACGATCCCGATGCGCTGCGCCGGCGGTTCATCGACGAAGGCGTTTTCGTGCGGCCGTTCGCATCGGTCGTCTATCTGACGCCGGCCTTCACCATCGGCGAGGACGATCTGGGCGCATTGACGAAGGCGGTCGTGAAGGTCGTGAGCGACTTGAGCGCAAGATAGCCGTTCGCGGCGGCTTAGCGCTTTTTCTTCTTGCCGAAGATCGCGTTCCAATTGTCCTTGTAGGCTTGGGTAACAGGCTTCTGGCCCTCGCCCCGGCTATAGCTGGCAGGCGCGGCGTCGGGTTTCTGGCCGCCTTCCGCCTTGGCCGGGGCCGCATCCGCGGTGGCCTTGCTCTTCGCGGCATCCTCTTTTTTGGGAGCGGGATTGGGTTTGGCCTTCTTGTCGTCGCTGACCATCATCTTTTCCGATGTTGATGTGTTTCTTCGCGTTGGCGGCGAGTGGGATCCGGTCGTTTCAGAATCCCACCGCGGTCCCGTGCAGATCATAGGCGTCCGCGCGCTCGATCTTGACGGTGGCGATCTCGCCGACCCGCAGCGGCCGGTGGGCCGAGACATAGACCGACCCGTCGATCTCCGGCGCGTCGCCCTTGGTGCGGCCCTTGGCGACGCTCGGCCCGACCTCGTCGATGATCACCTGCTGGCGCGTGCCAACCCGGCGCTTCAGGCGCCTGGCCGAGATCGCCTGCTGGTGGCGCATGAAGCGGTCGTAGCGCTCGGCCTTGAGTTCGTCGGGCACCGCCGCCGCGAGATCGTTCGCGCTGGCGCCGCGGACCGGCTCGTATTTGAAGCAGCCGACGCGGTCGAGCGCCGCGCTGTCGAGCCAGTCCAGCAGAAAGTCAAAATCCGCCTCGGTCTCGCCCGGGAAGCCGACGATGAAGGTCGAGCGCAGCGTGATGTCCGGGCAGATGGCGCGCCAGGCCGCGATGCGCTCCAGGGTTTTTTCCTGCGCGGCCGGCCGGCGCATGCGTCGCAGCACGTCGGGCGCCGCATGCTGGAACGGCACGTCGAGATAGGGCAGCACCTTGCCGTCCGCCATCAGGCCGACGACCTCGTCCACATGCGGATAGGGATAGACATAGTGCAGCCGCACCCAGGCGCCGAGTTCGCCGAGCGCACCCGCGAGATCGAGGAACCTCGCGCGCACTTCCCGGTCGCGCCACCTGCTCGCCGCATATTTGATGTCGACCCCGTAGGCCGAGGTGTCCTGCGAGATGACAAGCAGTTCCTTGACGCCGGCGGCGACCAGCTTCTCGGCCTCACGCAGCACGTCGGCGGCCGGGCGTGACATCAGGTCGCCGCGCAATTTCGGAATGATGCAGAAGCTGCAGCGGTTGTTGCAGCCCTCGGAAATTTTTAGATAGGCGTAATGCCGGGGGGTGAGCTTGATGCCTTCCGGCGGCACCAGGTCGAGGAACGGATCATGGCGCGGCGGGGCGGCGCGATGGACCGCGTCGAGCACGCTTTCGTATTGCTGCGGCCCGGTGATCGCGAGCAGGTTCGAGAACCGCGCGGTGATCTCCTCGGGTTCCGCCCCCATGCAGCCGGTCACGATCACCTTGCCGTTCGCCGCCAAGGCGGTGCCGATGGCGTCGAGCGATTCCGCCTTGGCGCTGTCCAAAAACCCGCAAGTATTGACGATGACGAGATCGGCGCCCTGGTGGGTCCGGGTCAGCTCATAGCCTTCGGCGCGCAGCCGCGTGATGATGCGCTCGGAGTCGACCAGCGCCTTGGGGCAGCCGAGCGAAACGAAGCTCACCTTGGGCGCCGTCGCCAGGTCGGCGGCCGCGTCTTGCTGGTCGGTCGTCATCGACACGATGCATCAATCCCGAAAAATGCGCTCAATGCTGCGGTTCGGCTTTGGCGAGCGCGGCGCTGACCGCCTGTAGGGTCGCGTTTGCGCCCTGCGCGAGGGCGGTCTGCACGTCCCCGGCCTTTCCCAGCGCGCCCATCTGGCGTTGTCGCTGGACCGTGGCATTCGCCATATGTGGGTCGATCCCGAGCTCGCGCAAGGTGTCGGCCACTTCTTCCATCTCGGCGGCGCGCCGCGTGCCGTGATTGGCCATGCGCTCGAGGTTGTAGGCGACGATCCTGCTCCAATCCAGGGTCGGGAAGGATTTCGACAGCGACGCGATGATCTGCGGCTCGACGCCCGCGCGCGTCGCCGCCAGGAAGCATTCCGCCGTCAGCGCCTCCATGCCCTTGATCATGACGCTGCGCACCATCTTGATGGCGGCCGCCTGGCCGATCTCGGGCCCGGCGATCGCGGGCTTCATGCCGAGCTCCTGCATCACCGACTCGATCGCGGGCGCGTGCGGGCCGGCGAGCAGCACCGGGGTCTGATGGCGGGCGGGGTGGACGGGCGCCATGACGGCGACATCGACATAGCGGGCGCTGCCGGCGAGGTGTTGGGCGGTTGCCTGCTTGCGGCCGGGGGAGACCGAATTGATGTCGAGGTAGAACTGGTCGGCGCCGAGATGGGGCCTGGCGTCGCGCGCCGCATCCAGGCTCGACGCGGCGGTCACCGCCGCGATGACGATGTCGGAGCCCTTGATGGCATCGCCCGCCGACGCGCCGAGCCGCACCCCCAGCTCTTCTCCGGCCGTGCGCAACCGTGCGCCGGACGGCTCGGGAAACTGGATATCCCAGGCCGACATGGCGGTGACGCCGGCGCCCCGCAGGCCCGACGCAAAGGCCTGGCCGGCCTCGCCGAATCCGATGAAACACAGGCGGGGGGTATTGCGGCTCATGATGATGTCCTTGCGTGGCGGGCGGCACGGCCACCACCGGAATGTTCGGCCCGTGCTTACAAAATCCGGCGTGTTCCATCAAGCAACGGCGGCAAGAGTCACCGGGGTCGTTAACGCACGACAATCACTCCGGCGCGCGCAGCCGGTAGCCGATTCCGGTCTCGGTCAGGACGTAGTGCGGGCGTTCGGGATCCGCCTCGATCTTCTGCCGCAGCTGCCGCACATAGACCCGCAGATATTGCGAGTCGGTGAGCTCGCTCCAGAGTTCCTTCATCAGGAATTTGTGGGTCAGCACCTTGCCGGCATGTTGCACCAGCACGCGCAGGAGGTCGTATTCCTTGGGCGACAGCTTGATGTCGCGGTCGCCGATCTTGACGATGCGGCGCACGAGGTCGACCGTCAGCTCGCCGAGCCGAAAGATCGGGCGCTCGCCGCCGACCTGGAGCTGGTGGCGCAGCGCCGCCCGCATGCGCGCCAGAAGCTCGTCCATGCCGAACGGCTTGGTGACATAGTCGTCGGCCCCGAGATCGAGGGCCTGCACCTTGGCGGCCTCGTCGCCGCGGCTGGAGAGCACGACGATCGGCACGCGCTCGTCCTGGCTGCGCAGCAAGCGCAGAAGCTCGAGGCCCTGGAAATCCGGCAGGCCGAGATCGAGGATGATCAGGTCGGGCTTGCCGGCGGCGAGCTCGAGCGCGGTCTTGCCGTTCGGGGCCTCGATGATCTCATAACCTTGCGTGCCGAGGCCCATCCGCAACAGCTTGCGGATCGGCGGCTCGTCATCCACGACCAGGACGCGGAGCGGGGCGGCGCTCATGCGGCACTGTCCACTTTGTTGACGATGACTGGAACCGGCAGCACGATCGTGAACACCGCCCCAGGCCGGTCCGAGCGGTTCGCGGCCGTGATGGTGCCGCGCATGGCCTCGATGAAGCCGCGCGAGATCGCCAGCCCGAGCCCGGTTCCGGCGCGCACCTGATCGCCCTTCTGGGCGCGGTAGAACTTGTCGAAGATGTGCTCCAGGTCGCCGGCGGGGATTCCGCTGCCTTCGTCCAGCACCTGGAGATAGATGGACGGCCCGTCGCGCCAGCCCTGGATGCGGACCGCGGTTCCCGGCGCGCCGTATTTGGCCGCATTGTCCAGGAGATTGAACAGGACCTGCTCGAACAGCACCGCGTCGATCTCCAGCATCGGCAGATCGTCGGCGAGCGCGACATCGACACGGTGCTGGCCCATGATCTTGGCGGCGCGCCGCAGCGTCGACCCGATGATGTCGCCGATATCGTGCAGCGCCGCGTTGGGCGCGATCGCGCCGGCTTCGAGCCTGGTCATGTCGAGCAGATTGGCGATGAACCGATTGAGCCGCTCCGACTCGTCGATGATGGTGGATAAGAGATCGGCCTGGGCAGCCGCGCTGAGTCCGCCGGCGAGACCGTGCAACGTGCTGGCGGCGCCGAGAATGGAGGCGAGGGGGGTCTTGAGATCATGCGAGATCGAGGTGAGCAGCGCCGAGCGCAGGCGGTCGGTCTCGACGGTCCGCTTGGCGCTTTCCAGATCGATGACCAGACTGACGCGCTCGATCGCGAGCGCGCTCTGGTCGATCAGAGCGTCGAGCAGCCGGCGCTGGTCGGGCGTGAGCAGCGGCCCGGGCTTGTCGCTGTCGATGCCGACGACGCCGACGGCGCCGCGGCCGGTCCGCATCGGCAGAAACAGCCGCCGGGCGCCGGGCAGGGTGTCCGAGCCGCGGCCGGCCACGTGATTGTTTTCCCAGGCCCAGGTGGCGGCCGCGAGGTCAGCTTCGTCGAGCGTATCCTCGGGCGGATATCCGGCCTTCACCGCGATCGCGCCAGCCTCCGGCAGCAGGAACACGACGCGGACCTTCAGCATGAGGGCGGTCTGGTAGGCCGCCGCCCATAGCACGTCATCCATCGTGCCGACGCCCGCGAGCTTGCGGCTGAACGCATAGAGCGACTCGACCGCACGGGCGCGCCCCTGCGCGGTCACGACCGCCCCGCGGCTGCGCGCCGCCACGTGCGAGACGACGACCGCGACGACGATGAAGAAACCGAATGCCGCGACATTGTTCGGGTCCCCGATCGTGAAGGTGTAGATCGGCGGCATGAAGAAAAAATTGTAGCAAAGCGACGCCACCACGCTGGCGAACAGGGAGGGCAGCAGACCGAACCGGACCGCGACGCCGACGACCGCCGTGAGCAGCACCAGGTCGACATTGGCGATGCCGAACACCGGCCAGATCAGCATGCCGACGGCGAGCGCGATGGCGACCGCCAGGAGGGCGGCCGCGTAGGGACGCACGTCGATCGGCTCGGATTGCTCGGCCGTGCGCACGGTCTTCTTCGGGATCGCGTCACCCTCCACGTCGTCGCCCGCGATGACATGGACGCTGATATTGCCCGACCGCCGGACCAGCTCGTGCACGACCGAGCCATGCAGGATCTCGAACCAGCGCGAACGCGCCGACTTGCCGATGACGATCTGCGTCACGTTCTGCTGGCGCGCGTAGCCCACCACGTCGTCGGCGATCCGCCGCAACCCTCCCGGGATCGTCGCCGCCTCGCCGCCGAGGCGTTCGGCGAGGCGCAGCGTGTCGGCGACGCGATCCCGCTCCTCCTCGCTCAGCTGCAGGCTGCGCTGCGTTTCGACATAGAGCGCGGTCCAGGGCGCGTGCAGGCGGTCCGCCAGGCGTTTGGCGGAGCGGATGAGGCCTGCCGAGCGCGGATCCTCGCTGATGCAGACCAGGATGCGCTCGCCCGCCGCCCACGGCCCCGGAATGGCATGGGCCTGCATATGCGACAGCAACTGGTCGTCGACGCGCTCGGCCGTGCGGCGCAGCGCCAGCTCGCGCAGCGCCGTGAGGTTGCCGGGGGAGAAATAATGATCGAGCGCGCGCTCGGCCTGGGTCGGGATGTAGACCTTGCCGTCCTTCAGGCGCTGGATGAGATCGTCGGGCGTGAGGTCGACGAGCTCGATGGCGTCGGCGCGATCGAAGATCGAGTCGGGTACCGTCTCGCGCACCCGGATATGCGTGATCTGGGCAACGACGTCATTGAGGCTTTCGAGGTGCTGGATATTGACCGTCGTATAGACGTCGATGCCGCGGTTGAGCAGCTCCTCGACGTCGAGATAGCGTTTGGGGTGGCGGCTGCCTGGCACATTGGTATGTGCGAGCTCGTCGACCAGCGCGATCCGCGGATGCCGGGCGACGA
>DATBBS010000083.1:0-22016 GCA_036270895.1 Xanthobacteraceae bacterium | reverse complement strand
TCGATCATCGCGTTGATGCGCTCCTCCAGGAACCGCATGACCTCGACCACCTTGCGGGTACGCTGGCCGGTGAGATCCTGGAACGAGCACGCGCTGTAGATGTCGGTCGCGCGCTGATCGAGCGCGTCGCAGGCCTCGTTGTCGGTGCCGCGCTCGCGCAACGTCCAGGCGATTTCCTGCACCCGCTCGGCGGCGGCGAGGATGGCGGAGGTGGCCTGCTCGGTGGTCCGTACGATCGAGCCGAGCTCTTCGGTCGCCTCCAGCAGCGTGCCCTTGGCTTCGCCTTCGGGCTTGATCGCCGCAATCTCCGACTTGGTCTGCGCGATGGCCTTCGCCATCTCGAGGAGATCGAAACGCACGCGCTCGGTCGGAGAGCTGTGGCCCCGCTCGCGCCAGACCGCCTCGACCCGGTCGAGGGCTGCGAGGACAAGCTCGCTATCGGCGTTGCGGTTGCGCTTGGCGAATTCGCCGAGGAACCAGCGCCCGCGCGCCGTCTCCATGACGGCAGCGAAAATAGCGTCGTAATCCGCCTCGCTCGGGGGCGGAGCCGCAGACGGCGACATGGCGTACTGGGCGTCGGACATGGTTACAGATCATAACGTTGCTTTTAGGAATCAGCACGATCGACTACGCAGTGCAATGGATTTGATTCCGGCGGCGTGCCGCATGCTACGCCAGGAAGCCTGATCGCGCCCGATGGCCGACCGATTCGTTCTCCGCTTATCGCTATTTTATGGCGCATTCTTTCTCTATGCCGGCCTGTCAATGCCGTTCATGCCGGCTTGGCTCGCCGCCAAGGGCCTGGACGCGCGTGAAATCGGCATCGTGCTGGCGACCCCGCTCGTGGTGCGTCTCGTCGCGGTTCCGCTGTCGACCCGCCTTGCGGATCGGTTTGGCCTGCTGCGCCAGGCCCTGGTCGCCGTCTCGATCGCGAGTGTCGCCGGTTTTGTGCTGATCGGGCTGGGCTCGGGATTCCCCATCATCCTGGCCGCCTTTGCGCTCGCCGCCATGGCGATCTCGCCGGTGCTGCCGCTCGCCGACGCCTATGCGTTGCGCGGCCTGCAGGGTGGTGCGCACCGCTATGGTTCGGTGCGGCTATGGGGCTCGGTCACGTTCATCGTCGCCAATCTGGGCGGCGGACTGCTGCTCGGGCGGCTGGGAGCCCAGGACGTGATCTGGGCGGTGGTGGCGGCGCTGGCGCTGACGGCCGCGGCGGCGCTCGGCCTCGCCCGGCTCTCGCCCGAGGCGCCCGCGCCGGCGGGCATGCGCCAAGCTGGCCCATCGTTGTGGGGCTCGCCCGTCTTCATCACGGTGGTGGCCGGGAGCAGCCTGATCCAGGCGAGCCATGCGGTCATGTATGGTTTCGCGACGCTGCAATGGAGCGCCAAGGGCATCGCTGGCCCGGCGATCGGCCTGCTGTGGGGGCTCGCCGTCGTCGCCGAGATCGGCCTGTTCGCGGTCTCGGCGCGCGCTGTCGCAGCGCTCGGCGCGACCCCGATGATCGTGCTCGGCGGCGTCGGCGGCGTCGTTCGCTGGACCGCCATGGCGTTCGATCCGCCGACGGCGGCGCTGCCCTTCCTGCAGGGCCTGCACGCGCTCAGCTTTGCGGCGACCCATCTCGGAAGCATGCACTTCCTGGCCCGGATGGCGCCCGCCGGCCGCGGCGCTACCGCGCAGGGGGACTTTGCGGCCAGCCAAGGCATCGTGTTCGCCGCCGCCATGGGGGTGTCGGGCGTGCTGGTGGCATCCTACGGCAGCCTCGCCTATGCGGCGATGGCGGCGGCTTCAGCAGCGGGGGCCGTGCTCGCCGTGGCGGGGCTCGCATTGGAGCGCAAGCCGCCGGCCGCGTGAACGCGGGCAACCGACGCCATGCGCCATGTGCATGTTCTGGGGAATCCCGCCCGCGCATCATCGCAGACGGCGCCGCCGTGTGCGGGCGACCGAGTATGGAACCTAGCGGCAGGCCGGATACATCGCGGCCAGTTCGCGCCCGCGCAGGAACTTCATGGTCGGCGACAGACCGCCACGCCGGGCGAGCCAGGAACGGATCGGCGCGGGATAGATGTCGATCAGCGCCTGGGTGGCGACCGCGCTGGTCACCCGCCGCCCATGCCCATTGTAGTTCCAGGCGGCATGAAAACCGAGAACCGCATTGTGTGTCACGCACACCTGATCGCGCGGAAGAATGCCGAGCACCATGGTGCAGGCCGACAGGCACGGCCCGTCGATGACGACCTTTTCGCCGCTTTGGCGCACCATGGAGAAGCGTGACGCGTATTGCGTCATCAGTCCGCCGGGATCGTCGGTGATTCGCACTGCCGCTTGCGCGGAAGTCACGGAAAGCGCCGCAAAAATTGCAGCGGCGAGAATTGCAATGGAGCGCATGCTCACCCTCCCGAGCCTTTTCTGTAACAGATTTGAAAAAGCGCCGCGACTGTCTTCCGCAGAAACCGGCAAAAAATTTTTCGGTGCGAGGATTATCGGCCACGGTGGCGGAATCCGGGCGCATTTACGCTGCGTGAAGCGAGCGCGACATTTTTTCGCCTGAAAATGGTAGTGCCGCGAACCCGAAGTTCGCACCAGAGGTCGCCGCGAAGCCTTGCGAATTTCGGAATCGGGACACTAGCCCCACAGCGCCGACGTCGCCGGATAGACGAGGCTGCCGTCGTAACACAAGCCATCGGGCCGGTCCTGCGCCAGCAGCAGCGCACCATCGAGGTCGACCACGCGCGCGGTCTGCGCCACCAGCATGGCCGGCGCGATGGCGAGCGATGTCGAGATCATGCATCCCACCATGAGTTCCAGGCCCAGGCGGGCGGCCTCGGCGGCGAGCGCGATCGCCTCGGTCAGCCCGCCTGTTTTGTCGAGCTTGAGGTTGATGGCGTCGTATTTACCGGCGAGCCGCTTGAGCGAGCCGCGATCATGCACGCTTTCGTCGGCGCAAACCGAAATCACACGCGGGATTTCCGCCAGGATGGCGTCCGCCTCGGCCGGCAGCGGCTGTTCCACCAGCGTGACGCCGACGGCCGCGCAGGCGGCGAGATTCTCGCCGAGATTATCGGCGGTCCAGCCCTCATTGGCGTCGACGATCAGCTCCGCGCGGGGAGCCGCGGCACGCACGGCGCGGATGCGCTCGGGATCGCCGGGCTGGCCGAGCTTGACCTTGAGGAGGCTGCGCGTCGCGGCCTTTTCGGCGGCCGTGGCCATGGCTTGCGGGGTTCCGAGCGAAATCGTGTAAGCGGTGACGAGCGGACGCGGCTGCGGCAGCCCGGCAAGCTCCTGGACCGGACGCTGTGCGCGCTTGGCGGCAAGGTCCCAGAGGGCGCAATCGAGGGCATTGCGGGCGGCCCCTGCCGGCAAGGCGGCCTGAAGCCCGTCCCGGTCGAGGCCGCGGGCGATCTCGGGGCCCATGCGGGCAATTGTGGCGGCCACCCCCTCAATGGTTTCCCCATACCTCCCATAGGGCACACATTCGCCGCGACCGCGGTATAACCCGTCACTGATCTCGGCGACCACCACATGGGCTTCGGTTTTGGAGCCGCGGCTGATGGTGAAGGCGCCCGCGATCGGCCAGCGCTCGGTCGCGACATTCAGGGTCGGCGGGTGGGCGTGGCTCATTGCGTGATTCACTGTGGCTTAGGGATTGCGAAACGCGTGTGGGCCTAGGATGGCCGACGATTATGGTGAATGGAGTCTTTCGCCCGCAAGGGCGCCGCGGCCGGGCGGTCGATCTCCGGGGTGGGAGCTGACGCATTGAACGGCGGGCCTTTGCTCGAAAGCGCGAATAATGGCGACCGGCTCGCGCTCAACGCCGCCGGAACGTGGACGGCCGAGCGGGCGGGTGAGCTCGAAGGGCTGATCGGGCGGGTGATCGCCCGTCACCCGAAGGTCGGTGGCGTCGACATCGACATGCGCCGGGTGGAGCGGCTCGACACCTTCGGGGCCTGGCTGCTGGAGCGCCTGCTGCGCAGCCTCAAGGCCGCCGGCGGTGACGCGACGATCACCGGCCTGCCCGAGCACTACCGCGGCCTTGTGGCGCAGGCGTGCGAATGCAATCGCGCCGCTCCTGCGGCGCCGCGCCGTAATGCCCTCATCGTGGCGCTCGCCGTCATCGGCCGCACCGTCGGTCAGATCGGGCAGGACATCGGCGCCGTGGTGGCGATGATCGGCGCGCTGGCCTCCGCGCTGGGGCGCGCCGTCGCGCATCCGCGGACGTTCCGCCTGACCTCCATGGTGCATCAGATGGACCGCGTCGGCTGGCGCGCGGTGCCGATCGTGCTGCTGATCACCTTCCTGATCGGCGGCATCCTGGCCCAGCAGGGGCTGTTCCATTTCCGCCAGTTCGGCGCCGACGTCTATGTGGTGGACATGGTCGGCATCCTGGTGTTGCGCGAAGTCGGCGTGCTGATGGTCGCCATCATGGTGGCGGGGCGCTCGGGCTCATCCTACACGGCCGAGCTCGGCTCGATGAAGATGCGCGAGGAGATCGACGCGCTGCGCACCATGGGATTCGATCCGGTCGACGTGCTGATCCTTCCGCGCGTGCTGGCGCTCATCATCGCGATGCCGTGCCTCACCTTCCTCGGCTCGATGGCGGCGCTGTATGGCGGCGGCCTGATGTGCTGGCTCTACGGCGGCATGAGCCCGGAGGTCTATCTGTCGCGCATGCAGGAAGCGATCTCGCTCAACGACTTCGCGATCGGCATGATCAAGGCGCCCTTCATGGCGCTCATCATCGGCGTCATCGCCGGCACGCAGGGGCTCGAGGTCAAAGGCAGCGCCGCCTCCCTCGGCCTCAAGACCACCGACTCGGTGGTGAAGTCGATCTTCCTGGTGATCCTGCTCGACGGCGTGTTCGCCATGTTCTTCGCCTCGATCGGGATGTGAGCCAAAAGGGACGCCATGACGGAGCTGGGCAACGATGCGGTAATCCGGGTGCGCGACCTGGTGGTCGGCTTCGCGGGCGCCGCGCCGGTGCTCGACCGGCTCTCGCTCGATGTCTTCCGCGGCGAGATCCTCGGCTTCGTGGGCGCCTCCGGCGCCGGCAAGTCGGTGCTGATGCGCACGATCATCGGCCTTGTGCCGAAGCGGGAGGGGCTGATCGAGGTCTTCGACGTCGATGTCGGCGCGGCTTCCGAAAGCGCGCGGCGCAGCATCGAACGGCGCTGGGGCATCCTGTTCCAGCAGGGCGCGCTGTTCTCCGCGCTCACCGTGCTGCAGAACGTGCAGTTCCCGATCCGGGAATATCTCGATCTGTCGGACCGGCTGCTCGACGAAGTGGCCCTGGCCAAGCTGGAAATGGTCGGGCTCCCGGCCGATGTACGCGACAAATATCCCTCCCAGCTGTCCGGCGGCATGACCAAGCGCGTCGCGCTGGCGCGCGCGCTCGCGCTCGACCCCGAGATCGTCTTTCTCGACGAGCCGACCTCCGGCCTCGATCCGATCGGTGCCGGCGAGTTCGACGACCTCATCCGCACCCTGCAGCGGACATTGGGGCTCACCGTCTTCATGGTCACTCACGATCTCGACAGCCTGCACACGGTCTGCGACCGCATCGCGGTGCTGGCCGAGGGCAGGGTGATCACGGCGGGACCGATCCCGACCATGCTCGCGTCGGAGCATCCGTGGGTGAAATCCTATTTTCGCGGCAAGCGTTCGCGCGTCGACGGCGCGCGCGCGGCGTAACATCCTCCAGGAAAGGCGCTCTGCGATGGAAACGAGAGCCAACTACGTCCTCATCGGCCTGTTCACGCTCGCCGTGATCCTGGGCGGATTCGGATTCGTCTACTGGTTCAACACGATCGGCGCCGCCGGCGACCGCGCGCCCTATCGCATCGTGTTCGAGGGCTCGGTCTCCGGTCTGCGCACCGGCGCCTCGGTGCTGTTCAACGGCATCCGGGTCGGCGAGGTCACCGATCTCAAGCTCAATCCGGCGGCGCCGCGCGAGGTGGTGGCCGTGGTCGCGATCGACAAATCGGTGGCGGTGCGTGCCGACACCTGGGTCAATCTCGAATATCAGGGCGTGACCGGAACGGCATCGATTGCGCTCAAAGGCGGCTCGCAGAGCGCGCCGCCCGCGCCCGGCACGCCGCCCACGCTCAGGGTGGACGCCGGCGCGGCGGCGGACGTGACCCAGACGGCGCGCGACGCGATGCGCCGGCTCGACTCGCTGGTCGCCGACAACGAGGCCGTTCTCAAAGGGGCGCTCAAGAATATCGAGGCATTCTCCCAGACGCTCGCGAGCAATTCGGACCGCATCACGCACATCCTGGCGGGCGCCGAGGCCCTGATCGGCGGCGGCAGCGACGCCCCGGGCGACATCGCGCAGGCGGCCCGCGCCATCAAGACGGCGGCCGAGAATCTCGACGCGCGCACCGCCGATATCGCGACCGGGCTCGCGCGCTTCTCCAACAGCGGCCTGCGCGAATGGGAGCGGCTCGCGGTCGACGGGCGGCGCACGCTCGTCGAGGTCGAGCGCACCTTCAAGAATATCGACAGGAATCCAAGCCGGCTGATCTTCGGCGGATCGGCCGCGGCGGCGGAGGAGAAGCCGAAGCGGTGAGGGGCCGAACCGGGAGAATGGCCGACCGAGACCCGGCAAATACTCGAACAGCACTCCGTATTAGATTTTGCTGACCGGTAATATTCGCATGGCGGGTCTATCCGACAGGCTGCCGACCGGCCTCATGCCGGCCGAACTGCCGTCAAGCTGGACTCGTTGCCCTCCCTATCCCAAACTGGCGTGTGTTTCAGGCTGATCGGACGCCAGCCCTTGAACGAAGCAGACCGGGAACGAGGGGGAGGGGATGAGCACAAGTGACTACACGAGACGCTACTACGAGGAGGTCGCCGCCGTTGCGGCCGGCATTGACCAGGCCGCCGTCGACCAAATGATCGACATTCTGGTCGACCTGCGCGCCAGAGCGGGACGACTTTTCATTCTCGGAGTTGGCGGCGGAGCCGGTCATGCGGGGCATGCGGTCAACGATTTCCGCAAGATCTGCAGCATCGAGGCATATGCTCCAACCGACAATGTGTCGGAACTTACGGCGCGCATCAACGACGACGGGTGGGCGACCGCATTTGCAAACTGGCTGCGAGGTAGTCGCCTGCGCGCCGAAGATGCCGTCCTCGTGTTCTCGGTCGGCGGCGGCAATGCGGAGAAGAATATCTCGGCGAATATCGTCGAGGCCCTCAAATTCGCCAAATCGGTCGGCGCCCGCGTGATCGGCGTCGTCGGCCGCGACGGCGGCTATACCCGGCAGGTCGCCGACGCCTGCGTCGTCGTGCCGACGGTCAATCCGCTGGCCGTCACGCCACATACGGAAGCATTTCAGGCCGTGGTATGGCACGGCATGGTCAGCCATCCGAAGCTGCTCGCCGACGAGATGAAGTGGGAGTCGGTTCGGTGAGCAGGGCTGCGGTCTTTCTCGACCGGGATGGTGTATTGGTCGAAGAGGTATTTTATCCGCAAACCGGCGAATGGGAGGCGCCGTTGGTTCCGGAGGACGTCCGGCTGCTGCCGGGAGCCGCCGCGGCGGCACGGCACCTGGCGCAGCAGGGGTTTGCCTTGGTCTTGGTGTCGAACCAGGCCGCCTTCGCGAAAGGAAAAACCACCCTGCGAGCCTTGTGGCTCGCGCATGAGCGCTTCATTGCATTGCTCGATGCGGAAGGCGTGAAGCTTGACGAGGTGTGCTACGCTTTCGGCCACCCTGATGGCGTCGCCCCGCACTTCAGCGGTCCTTCGCTCGACCGCAAGCCAGGCCCGTACAATCTTTTCATTGCCGCCGCAAAACTCGATCTCGATCTCGGCCGCTCGTGGCTGGTCGGCGACCGTGAGACGGATGTCGATTGCGCGCGGGCCGCGGGGCTTCGCGCGATACAGGTCGACAACCCGCGCATCCGGCCATCAACGACTGAAGGCGTGATCAGGGCAAAAGATCTCGCTGACGCGGTCCGATATATTGAAAATGACAACGGGAATGCCGAACGACGCGAATGTCGGTCCGTTGGCTTTGCGTGATTTCCGGTTTCATGCATCGAGACAGCGTGGTGGCGGTGCAAATGGCGATTGATCCAAAGGTCGGCCGAATTCCCCGGGAGCACCTCACGTTTCGAGCGCCCGAAAGTGGGAAGCGCATCCTTTTCTATATCTCGGTGACGTTGTTCGTCTTCATGCTGAAGAGCATCGTTCTGATGCGGGGGGGCGCTCTCTATGGCCGCCTGGCCGGTCCCCCGGTTTATGACGACGTATCTTATTTTGTCGATGCATTGCAGCGGATGAGGATTTTCCTCGATCAAGGCGTTTCGGGTCTCGTGAGTAATCTGCTCCACGCACCTCCGCACGCTCCCTATTCCACGCTCGCATCCCTGCTCGCATTTTTGTTCGGCGGTCCATATTTGGCCGGCCCCTATCTCATGAATGGCGTCGCAATGGCGATGCTGGCCGCCATGGTATTCGTGCTTTTTCGTGTATCGGTACTGACAACGTGGTGCGTGGCCCTGATCCTCATTGCGACGCGGTGGTTCGACAACGCTGTCACCATGTTCCATCCCGATCTGGTCGCAGGGTTTGCCACCGCCATCATGGCGGCCGTATTCATTTGGCAAAGCGAAATAATTCAAGGTTGGAGACGCGCGGTTGTGTTTGGCGTTGCGGCCGGCATCATACTTCTCATAAAGCCCGTGGCTTTCGCGATGGCGATCTCGCTCTGGTCTGCTTCGTTTGTCTACGGGGCCCTCGTCGCCTACAGAGAAGAGAAATCCTGGCGGCCCATCGGAACTCGCTTATTGATCGGAGTTCTTGCAGTTCTGGTGATTGCGGGACCGTATTTCGCGCACGAAATCCGGCACATTCTCGGCTATATCTATCAGGGTTTCGTCCTCGAACGTGAAACCTGGTCGCACCGGCTTGCCGATTCAGAACATTCGGGTTTCTACCTGAGTGCCGCCAAGGAGAGCTTTGCCGGCTGGTTTGCGTTTGCCGGCGTCGGCGCATCGGCGATCGTTTTGACCGCCGCTCTCGGGCGCGACTGGACGACGGCACTGCGCTTCACCGGCCTGATCCTCGTGACACTATTCGCTTATGCGGTTCCGGCCTCCGTCGAGGTGAAACACTACTTATATGGCGGTGTGTTCTACGGCAGCATCGCGGTCTGCCTGATCATCACGGTTCATTTCTGGACAGATCGACTTCAGGCGTTCGGTTTCGTGGGGCGTCCGACGCGTGTGCATCGGCTCAGGATGGCCGTCCTTGTGTTGCTTGGCGCCATAGCTGTGGCGGGCCTATCCGACAAGCAAGGTCGCCAATATCCGACTTCATTCCCACGTAGTGCCATCCAGGCGGAATACGACAATGTCTATGGGGTGTTGAGTGACCTCTATCGCGAGCGCCAGGAACTCAGCAAGGGTTCAGCAGCCGCTCTTGATGTCTATTTTCCTTGTCCCGCCCCGATCGCGCCTCACGCCTACCTATTCCGGGGTCTGGTCGACGGCATCGATATCTCGCTGGCGCGCAACGATGTGGCCAAGGATCCCAAAGCCACACTTGAGGAAGTTGTGGTAGAAGCCGGGCAAGCTGCGGTCATCGTGGTGCCGGACGACGCAGCCTTGAAATGGATCTATCCGTACCCGGTCAATAAGCTCATTCCAGGTCTTCGCGCGTGGCTCGCCCAGAACGCGAAGTTCACTCGTGTTCGAACGATCCGCAGCGCTCAGGGTAACGCGGAGATTTTCGCAGACGTCTCGCTCGCCCACGACATTGCTCCTTCTTCAGTGAAGTGAGGCTGTTAGCTCAGTGAAGGGGCGCGATGGTATGCGATGAGCATTTGGTGCGCCCAATTCAAACTTGATTTGCAATATGGCTACCGCTATGGCTGGTCGATGGCATACGCCGGGTTCGAGTAGCCGCGAACCTGCAGAAAAAGCAGGGGAGCCAACTGGCGCAATAGCTCGAGGTGGGGATGAGTACAACGGGATTTCGGGTCAAGCTGTTCCAGGACGGCGCCGACCTCGATGCGATGGTCGCGGCGCGCAAGCACGGCTTCATCGCTGGATTCACGACCAATCCGACCCTCATGCGCAAGGCCGGCATCACGGACTACAAGGCATTTGCCCTCAAGGCGATTGCGGCGATCCCCGATCTGCCGATCTCATTCGAGGTCTTTTCGGACGATTTCGACACGATGGAACGCGAGGCACGCGAGATCGCCAGCTGGAAGGGCAACACCTACGTCAAGATTCCGATCACCGATACCAAAGGCGCGTCTACCGCGCCGCTCGTCCGCAAGCTTTCGGGCGAGGGGTTTTCCCTGAATGTCACCGCAATCCTGACATTGGATCAGGTAGCCGAAACGGCAGCGGCGGCAAATCCGGCGGCGCGGACGATCGTCTCCGTATTTGCCGGCCGTATCGCCGACACGGGCGTCGATCCGGTTCCGATGATGGCTGAAGCCGCGAAGATGCTCGCGCATCTGCCGCGCGCCGAATTGCTGTGGGCCAGTCCCCGTGAGGTGCTCAACGTCGTCCAAGCCGACGCTTGCGGCTGTCACATCATCACCGCTACACCCGACATCATCGCGAAGATCCCGGGGCTGGGCAAGGATCTCGGAAAATTCTCGCTCGAAACCGTAAAGATGTTTCATGACGATGCTCGAGCAGCCGGTTTCAAACTCGTTTGACCGCCCGCCGACCGGCGACGCCGGCAAGGCGCCGCTGATATCCGTCGTTGTGCCGGTCTATCGGGAAGAGGGGAATATCCGTCCGTTCCTCGAACGCACCATCCCTGTGGTTCAGCGGATCGGGAGTTATGAAATCATCTTCTGTCTGGATCCTTCGTCGGACGGCACGGAAGCGATCATTCGCGACGAGATAGCGCGAAATCCGAGAATCGGTCTCCTTGTGTTCAGCCGACGCTTTGGCCAGCCGGCGGCGACCATGGCGGGCATTTTGAACAGCCGGGGGGAATGGTGCGCCGTCATCGATGTCGACTTGCAAGACCCACCGGAGGTGATCGAACAGCTTTACCGGAAAGCGGTGGAGGGTTTCGATGTCGTGACCGCAAAGCGGGCGTCGCGGGCGGGCGAAACGCTGGTCAAGCGTGTCGTTTCCGAGGTGGGCTACAAGGTCATGAACGAGGTGGCCGAAGTCCCGATCCCGCGCAATACGGGGGATTTCCGCATCATCAACCGGCGGGTCATGGAGGAGTTGCGCGGTCTGAGCGAGTCACACGGATATCTCCGCGGTCTCGTGTCCCTGGTGGGATTCTCGCAGGCGGAAGTCTCCTATGACCGTGACCCACGCCATGCCGGCGCCGGCAATTACAATCGTTATTTGGGCTCATTGAAAATTGGGATCAACGGAATCATCGGCTTCTCGACCTTCCCGTTGCGCCTGATGATGTGGACGGGGTTCGCGATCGCATCGCTGAGCGCAATCGCGATTCTGGTGGTCGTGGGGTTGAAATTGTGGCATGGCGACGAATATCCGATGGGTATTCCCACGATTACGGTGTTGGTGCTTTTCATCGGGGGCGTCCAGCTCGCCGGCGTCGGCCTGCTCGGCGAGTATATTGGCCGTATCTATGACGAGGTGCGTCATCGTCCCCTTTACATCGTGGATCGGGCCGTGAACATGACCGTGCGCGATCCGCGCGGACCTCGGTCCGGACAGGCGGCCGCAAACGCTAGGCTGCCGTCGGTCGCACAGGGCGGAAATGCTTGACCGTTACCCGTTGGGATATCGCGCCCGGCGGTCCCTCGTTTGCGCGAAGCGCACAGGCTGGTTGATGCCGAGGCCGCGATGGAAAGCATCGTCGAAGCATCCGTTGGATCGCCCAGATGAGTGATGTGCCGGCCTTTCGCAAAGCGCTCGTGACCGGCGCCGCCGGATTCATCGGAAGCACGCTGGTCGACAGGTTGCTCGCCGCAGGCTGCCGGGTCGTCGGTTACGACAACATGGCGACCGGAAGGGCGGAATTTCTCGCAGGTGCGCGAGGTCACCCGCATTTCGAGTTTGTCGAGGCCGACGTGCTCGACGCGGGGCGGCTGCAGGCGGCGATGGCGGACATCGAGGTCGTCTTTCATTTCGCCGCCAATGCGGACGTGCGTTTCGGGCTTCAGCATCCCCGCAAGGATCTCGAACAGAATACTATCGCGACTTTCACCGTGCTCGAGGCCATGCGGACAGCGGGTGTTCGAAACATCGTCTTCCCCTCGACCGGATCGGTCTATGGCGAAGCGCCCGTGATCCCGACCCCTGAGGACGCCCCCTTTCCGGTCCAAACGTCGCTCTATGGAGCTTCGAAGCTCGCCGCCGAGGGACTGATCGCTTCTTATTGCGAAGGTTTCGGCATGCGCGCCTGGATTTTTCGCTTTGTTTCGATCCTGGGCGAACGTTATACGCATGGCCACGTCTATGATTTCTACAAACAGCTGCTGAACGATCCGAGCAGCCTCACGGTTCTCGGAAACGGGCGCCAGCGCAAGTCATACCTATATGTGCAGGATTGTGTCGACGCGGTCCTCCATGCGCTATCCCACGCCGACAAAAGCGTGAACATCTTCAATCTCGGTACCGCGGAATATTGCGAAGTCAACGATTCGATCGAATGGATCACCGGCCATCTCGGTCTTGCGCCGGCTATAAAATATACCGGCGGCGACCGCGGGTGGGTCGGCGACAATCCGTTCATTTTCCTCGATACCACCCGCATACGTGCGCTGGGATGGAAGCCGAAGCTCAGCATTCGGCAGGGCATCGCAGCCACTTTGGCGTGGCTCGTCGATAATCAATGGGTCGTCAATCGTGATCGATAGTCCGGGTTGAAGTCCCGAGCGGTCCGACGGATATCCGGCAACGCCGGCGCCGATCGCCGCCAATGCGGTTGTGCCCGACGACGCCGGAACGTTCGACGTTATACGTCGGCCTCCATGTGACGCGATCCACGGAAGAAAAACCCCAACGTCGCCGGGATTGCGGAGGCGAACAGCATGACCCCGACAAGCATCGAGAAGCCGAGCACCTGGTTCGGATCGGCACCGGATTCATTGCCGAGCATGAGGAGCAACATGGCCTCGCGGGCGCCGAATCCTGCGTAGAACAGCGGAATATTTTGCACGAGAAGAATTGTCGGAGCGATCGCGAATATCAACGCCAGGGCCTGGAGCTGCATCGCCGCGGCGACCAATACCATCGCCACCGAGAATCCTCCGACCGCCAAGGTCGAACACAACATGAAAATGACGATGTCGCGGCGATCAGAAAAATTCTCAACGAGGAACTGCCAATCTTCGAGCGGGACCGCCATGAGGGGGCGTAGCCGGGAAAATCGATCGGACGCGAAGGCGGCGCCGCGCGCGACCAGGGGCACAAGAAGAAAGAAGCCGAGCAGAAGAGCGCCTTCAACCGTCATCACGGTGCGGTCAACTCCGAATGCCACTTTCAAGGGAATGAACAGAATCGCAAATACCGCCATTCCGGTGAAGCCGAGAAATTTGTCGATCACGACGAGCCGGAGCGATTTCGTATAGGAGATGGCCAGGTGGCTCTTGATCAGTCCGATGCGCAAGACTTCGGCGGCGATGCTGACGGGCGCGACGTAACCCAACGTGTAGCTGAAATTGGATACCAGGAACAGATATTTGAACGAGATGCCGGAGCCGGTGGCCCGATCGATGACGAATTTGTTGCGGTAGACCGCACCTGCGAAACCCGCCAGGAAAAAGACGACGGATACGGCAAGGTACCAGAGATTGACGGCAGCGAACCGGGCGGACAGCTGCTCGAGGGCGATCTGGTCGCGAAAGACATAAATTGTTGCCAGAAGGAGCGCTGCGGTCAGGGCGAGGGGAACTAGGCGGCGCAAGTTGTTCATGTCGGTGGCGATTCAGTTACCCTTCTGCACCTCAATTCCGAATAGCTGTACCGGGGTGAGTATCGACAGAACCTTGAATCCGAACTGCAGGATGTGTTTCCCCTTGGGTATCGCGTGAACGCGAACGTCTGCGGCCTTCTGCTTGAATTCATCTTCAATCATGCGCACGGGAAATTGGAAGGTCACCGGATGAGAAAATATGCTTCGCGTAAGACTCGACAGAATTCGAAATGCAGGCTTTTCAAGGCTGAAAAACCACTCGGGCACGCAGGACTCGACGATCAGAAATCTTCCACCCGGCTTCAAGACTCGCCATCCCTCGGCCATGGCCTTTCTTGCATTATCCCAACTGCTGCGCCAATCGTGGCCCGACAGGTGATGCAACAACATGACCATGAGCACCATATCGAAGGTGCCATCGGCAACTGGGAGTGCCAATGCACTTCCTTGCTGCGGCCGCGCATTGGGGGGAAAATGCGCTTTCACAAGGTCGGCGGGGATGTCGTTGAGAAACAGGTCGATTGCGGTGATGGTCCCGACGCCACTGGCATCGTAGCAGAAAACTCCGCCGTTGCCGACATCGAGGAGCTGACCCACGCCGGCAACCTTGGCCGAAATAAAATTGTGAATCGTCCGATATGTGTCCAGCTCGGCGACAGACTTCTCATATTCTTGCAGGTGCTGCAGGAAGTACTGGGCATTGGCGGAGATGGAGTCGTCGGACTGGCCGGAACTCTGGGTCGTGGTCACTGACATCCCCGACAGGCAAAATTGCTGGACCAACTCACCCTAAAGAATAGCGGCTCGCCTGTCCACCATCGCGGATAACGAGTGCGCCGAACGGCGTTGACCTTCACCGCACAGGCATATATTCGAAACGCGGCACGGGCTCACCCAGGTCGACGATCTTGGGTACCTTGAGGCTGGGGCGTGGCCCGCCTCGTTGCCCATGCCGGCAATGGAACTCGAGCGCATCTTGCGGCCTTGCGTCTATTTCCCCTGTGGGGTGCGCTGCCTGATCGCTGGGCGGAAGCCCCCGTCCGAGTGAGTGCTGAATCATGCGCGTGTGTGTGATGGGGCTTTGGCATCTCGGTTGTGTAACCGCTGGATGCCTGGCGGCCGCCGGTCACGATGTCGTCGGGCTCGATGCGGACCCCGAGGTCATTGCCGAGCTGAGGAAGGGTGTGCCGCCGCTCTTCGAGCCTGGCCTGGAGCAGCTGATCAAGGATGGCCTGGCTTCGGGCGCACTGCGATTCGAGACCGACGGGAAGTCGGCCGTTATCGACGCGGATGTCCTATGGGTAACGTTCGACACACCGGTCGACGACGACGATTGTCCGCAAGTTGAAGCCGTTGCTGGTCCGGTAGCGGATATCGTACCGGAACTGCCCGACGGCTGCCTGGTGCTCATATCCTCGCAGCTTCCGGTCGGGACGACGCGTCGGCTCGCGGGACACGCGGGCGCAAGGGCAACATTTGCGTACAGTCCCGAAAATTTGCGGCTCGGAAAGGCGATCGAGGTGTTCACGCGTCCCGATCGCGTCGTAGTCGGGCTTCAATCCGAAGCCGACCGTGGCAAGGTCACTGCGTTGCTCGCGCCGTTCACCAGCAATGTGGTGTGGATGGATCTGGAAGCGGCGGAGATGACCAAGCACGCGATCAATGCGTTCTTGGCAACTTCGGTCGCATTCATGAACGAGATAGCCGCGCTTTGCGAGATGGTGGGCGCCGACGCGAAGGATGTCGAACGCGGCCTCAAAAGCGAAGAGCGCATCGGGCCAAAAGCCTATTTATCGCCGGGCGGCGCTTACGCCGGCGGAACGCTGGCGCGCGACGTGACGACCCTTGCGGATCTCGGACGAAAACTCGATGTCCCTATCGGTCTGCTGTCGGCCGTCCGCGATAGCAACAGTGAGCACCGGTCGTGGGCATTGCGCAAACTGAAGGCGCGGCACGGCACCCTGAGCGGACGGAGGATTGCGATCCTGGGCCTGACCTACAAGTCCGGGACCAGTACGCTCAGGAGATCCGCCGCGGTCGAGCTTGCATTGTCGCTCGGTGCCGAAGGAGCCACGGTGGTTGCCTTCGACCCAGCCATCCACGAGCTGCCGTCCGGGCTCGCCGGGCAGATTTGCCTTGCAGGCTCGCCCGCAGCCGCGCTGGCGCATGCGGACGCTGTCGTCCTCTCAACGCCCTGGCCGAAAATTCAGGATCTCGACTGGCCCGGGTTGATTGCATCGATGAAGTGCCCGATCGTCATCGATGCCAATTGGGTTCTCGCCGGCCGATTGAGGAGCCATCCCGGCATCGCCTACGCGGCTGTGGGGCTTCCCTGGTCTGTCGCTTGACGCGCCACTCTCGGCGATCCCGGCGCCCCGCCGATTGACCTCATGGCTTGATCGGCTATTGTCGAATTTCCGGCGATCTCGGCGCGCGGATTTCCAACCAAATTCCTGACGGCACCGATGGACAGACCACATAAAGGCGCGCTCGAAGGACGGGCTGCGCTCATCACCGGGGCGAGCCGTGGTTTCGGTCTGGAAATTGCCCGGACATTTATCGAAGCCGGTGCCTCCGTGATGCTCTGCGCGCGCGACGCCGACCAGCTCGAATCTGCCGGCCGCTCGTTGAAGGCGCAGGCGGGTGACGGACAGGTTGTGACTTGGCGCGCGGCGGATGTGAGCGATCCCTCGCAAGTCGAATCCGTGGTCGAGCAGTCGATCCAACTCCTCCGCGGGCTTCACATACTGGTCAACAATGCGGGTGTCTACGGCCCGTTCGGCGCGATCGAGGACATCGACTGGTCCGAGTGGACGCGCGCAATCGAGATCAACCTGTACGGCTCCGTCATTCCCATGCGCGCCGTCCTGCCACATTTCAGGTCCGAGAGGCATGGCAAGATCATCCAACTGTCGGGAGGCGGTGCGACCAATCCGATGCCGCGGATCAGTGCCTACGCGGCGTCCAAAGCGGCAATTGTGCGTTTCGCCGAGACGATTGCCGAGGAAGGCAGAGAAATCGGCGTTGACGTCAATTCGATCGCTCCCGGATCGTTGAACACGCGGCTGCTCGACGACGTGCTGGCAGCCGGCCCGGCGAAGGTCGGCCGCGAATTTTTCGCCCGTATGGTGCGGCAAAAGGAGGAGGGGGGCGTTCCATTGGCACGCGGCGCGGAGCTCGCCGTGTTTCTCGCCTCGACCGCGAGCAATGGGATCACGGGTAAGCTCATCAGCGCGCTTTGGGACGATTGGAGCGGGTGGCCAGATCATGTCGACGAGCTGCGCGGGAGCGATGTGTACACGTTGCGTCGGATCGTCGGCAAAGACCGAGGGTTCGATTGGGGAGACAAATGAGCGACAACCGGCTACGCGCTGCCATCGTCGGCTGCGGCCAGATCGGCCAGCGTCGGGCGCGCACCATGACGGGCGCCAGGCTGGTGGCATGTTGCGACATCGACAGGAAGAAGGCAGTTGCACTCTCCGCTTCCGTGGAGCGTTGCGAGGTGTTTTCCGACTGGCGGGCGATGCTGGAACAGGTCGAATGCGACATCGTCGTGGTCGCCACACTTCACGACCGCTTGGCGGAGATCACCAAGGCCGCCGTCGCACGCGGCCGACATGTGCTCGTGGAGAAGCCGGCGGCCAGATCCCGCCTGGAGCTCGAGCCTGTTATTGCCGAGATTGATCGTGCGGACGTTCGGGTTCGGGTTGGGTTCAATCATCGTTATCATCGGGCGCTGCGCAAGGCACGCGAACTCGTCGATGCCGGCGCGATCGGCGAGTTGATGTTCATCCGAGGCCTTTATGGCCATGGTGGGCGGATCGGCTACGACCGCGAATGGCGTGCAGATCCGCAGATGTCGGGCGGCGGCGAGCTTATCGATCAAGGCCCGCACCTGATCGATCTGGCACGATGGTTTCTCGGTGATTTCGCCGAGATCCGGGGATTTGCCGACACGTTTTTCTGGAATATGCCGGTCGATGATAACGGCTTCATGCTGTTACGCACCGCCGAGCGCAAAACGGCGTTTCTTCATGTCAGTTGCACGGAATGGAAGAACAAGTTCTCCTTTGAGATCTATGGCAAGCTTGGCAAGATCGATATTGGCGGTCTCGGTGGAAGCTATGGGGTCGAGCGAATCGCGCTGTACCGAATGCTTCCTGAAATGGGACCGCCGGAGACCACAATCTGGGAATATCCGATGGCTGACGATTCGTGGCATGTCGAGTTCGCCGAGTTCGTCGAGGATATCCGCTTGAAGCGCGAGCCCGCCGCGGGGCTCCGGGACGCACACGCGGTGCTGCGCGTCATCGAGAAAATCTATGAGGCATCAGCCAATGATCATCGTTCGTAGCCCGCTTCGCATTACCCTCGGCGGGGGTGGTACGGACTTGCCTTCGTACTATCGCGACCACGAAGGGTTTCTGATCGCCGCTGCAATCGACAAGTTCGTGTATGTCACGGTCATCAAGCCGTTCGTTCCGGGAATCTACCTTAAATATTCGAAGATCGAGCACGTGGATACGATCGATGAGGTAGAGCATCCGATCGTTCGAGAGTCGCTGAAGCAGTTCGATTTTGTGCCGCCGCAGATCGAAATCACCACGCTTGCCGACATACCGGCCGGAACCGGCCTCGGCTCCTCGGGCAGCTTCACAACGGCGCTCCTGCGCGCCCTTCATGCCCACGCCAAGGGGCTCGTTCATCCTCACGAGCTGGCCGAGCAGGCTTGTCATATTGAAATCGATCGGCTCGGGGAGCCGATCGGAAAGCAGGATCAATACATCGCTGCATTCGGCGGGATAACTTGCTTTTCGTTCCGCCGCGGCGGCGCGGTAGAGGTTGCGCCGCTCGACATTGATGAGGAGACCCGCAACGCACTCGAGGACAATCTCATGCTGTTCTTCACCGGGTTTTCGCGCTCGGCATCGAAAATTCTGATGGACCAAAACCAACGCACGATGAAAAACGACGCCGGCATGATCGACAACCTTCACTATGTGAAGGATCTCGGGTTGCGCAGTCGAGAGGCCTTGGAGGCCGGCGACCTGCATGAATTCGGCGAGCTGATGCACGAGCACTGGCAGAACAAGCGCAAGCGGTCCGGCGGTATGTCGAACACGACGATAGACGGCTGGTATGATCTGGCGATGGCGAATGGGGCCATCGGGGGCAAGCTCATCGGCGCGGGAGGCGGGGGATTTCTCATGTTCTACACCGAGGATAAGGTGCGGCTGCGCACCGCGATGCGCGAGGCTGGGCTGGTCGACGTGCGATTTCACTTCGAATTCGAGGGAACCAAGATCGTCGCACAGTAAAGATGTCGCCCGAACCCATGCCCCCCGTCGCGATTCTGGCCGGCGGCCTCGCAACGCGACTGCGCCCGGTCACCGAAACCGTGCCCAAGTCTTTGATATCCGTCGCCGACCAGCCATTCATCGCTCACCAGTTGCAGTTGCTTCGCCGCGAGCGCACCGAGCGCGTCGTATTATGTGTCGGCCATCTCGGGTCCATGATTCGCGATGTGGTCGGAGACGGACACCAGTTTGGGCTTGACGTCGCCTACAGTTTTGACGGCGACCGTTTGCGCGGAACCGGAGGCGCGCTGGGACACGCGCTTGGACTTCTCGGACCCACATTCTTCGTGCTTTATGGTGATAGCTATCTCGACGTGTCATTCGCGCCGATTCTGGCTGCATTTCGGCGCAGCGGCGCGCTCGCCCTGATGACGGTATTCCGCAATGATGGACGGTGGGATACAAGCAATGTGCTGTTTGATGGAACCTGGGTGACGCGATACGACAAGCGCGACCCAGCGCCCAATATGCGGTATATCGATTACGGCCTCAGCATCTTGACGCCCGAAGCGCTTGATCAGCGGAGGGGTGTCGAATCCTTCGATCTCGCAGACGTATTCAGCGCGCTGGCGGCTGCAGGCCAGCTTGCAGGCTACGAGATCAAGCGCCGGTTCTACGAAATCGGAACGCCCGACGGCTTGGCGCAAACAGATCATTACCTGAGAGGGATGCGCCCTGAGCGGCAGTGAACCACGCCGCCCCTAAGCGGCGCCCGCGAACGCCACGGTACCTCCACGATTGATTTCGGCCGGATGCCAGGAGACCTCTCCAACGTGCCGTGACGCTTCGCCCCCTAGCTGATCAAATCCCGCGATTCCAGAAATCGTAGTAGCGCTCCACGTTCATCGGCAGGAACGGGCCATAGCCGCCCCAGCTTTCGTATTTGGGCAGCTTGATGTCCTTCTGGGCGTCGGCGTAGCTCTTGCCCTCGTCCACCGCCTTCTTCGCCGCTGCCGACAGATCCTGCAGATAGGCAAGCGCATTGCGGGCGTCGTCCTTGGTGCCGGTCTGCCGCCCGCCCGGTCCGGGATGGCCCGGGATGAGCTTGTCCCAATCCATCGCGATCACTTTCTTCAAGCCCTGCTCGATGTCGGGGACGTAGGTGTCGGCCAGGCCGCGGAACTGGACTGCCTGCAGCGGGATCCAGTCGACCGTGAAAATGATCTTTTCCTTCGGCAGCCGCATCACCAGCGTGCTGTCCGAATGGTTCCTGCCCACATAGTGGAGCTCGAGCGTGGTGCCGCCGAGCGTGATGGTCTTGTCGGTGTCGACCACCTGGTCGGGCACGACGACGTCCGCGGGCTTGAGCTCGGCGATACGCTTCTTGGCGTTGCGGTGCGCCACGAAGGTCGCGCCCAGATCCTTGAAGGGCTGGCCGCCGGCGATGTGGTCGAAGTGGGCATGACTGTAGATCACATATTTGATCGGCGCCTTGGTGATCTTCTGGATCTCCTCGATATAGGCCTTCGCGGCCGGCCGACGCTCGCCGATCGGATCGGTGGCGATGACGCCGGCCTTGGTGACGATGAACATCGACTGGTGGCCGCCATAACGGAAGATATAGACGTTGTCGGTGCCCTCGACCTTGGTGGTGGCGTAAGGCGGCGGCGCGGCCGGCTGGGCGGGCGCTTGGGCCAGGGCGGTTGCGGTGAGCGCGGCCGTGGCCAGCGCCGCGGTCAGGCCCGTGAGCTTCATTCCGGACATCGTCGTTCCTCCCCTCGATGGCAGTGGGCCGCTTCTTCGCTCGGCCGCGATCGCAACAAGTGTCACCTGCGCCAACCCCGCGCGCAATGTCTTATTCCCGATGATGTGATCGGCCGAAACCAAAAGGGCGCGCCGCTGGGGCGCGCCCTTGGATCTGCCTGCGCGGGAAGAGATGCTAGTCGAAGCGTCCGGCCGCGTGCGCCAGCATGGTGTAGACCTTGCCGGTCTCCGAGGTGAGGTAGGTTCGCGCCACCATCTGGCTGCGGTCGTCGCGCGAGACCTCTTCCAGGAGCCGCTCGAACTCGCCGATATAGCGGTCGACCGTCTGCTTGAACTCGCGGTCGCCGCGATAGCGCTTGCTGATCTCGTCGAACGCTTTCTGGCCCTGCATGGTGTAGAGGCGCTTGGTGAACACGTTGCGCTCGCCGCGATTGTAGCGGTCCCACAGCTCGGTCGCGGCGTTGTGATCCATCATGCGGGCGATGTCGACCGACAGCGAATCGAGCGACTCGATGGTGTGGCGCGGAGCGCGGTCGTCGGGCCGCGCCTGGCGGTCGTCGTTGCGCGGCGCAGACCGATCGTCGTGCCGTATCGGGGGACGTTCATCGGGGCGCTGGCGGTCGTCGCCGCGCGGCGCATCGGGCTCGCGCGATGCCCGGCTCAACAGGTCGGTCAGCCAGCCGCCGCGTCCGACCGGGCCGGAGGCGGATCCTGCGCCGGCTCCCGCGCCAGCGCCGGCGGTGTTGGCGGAGCCCTGCGCCGGGCTGAGCGAGGGCGAGTCGGACCGCCGCGTCGGCGCGAAGGGCGTGGTCGGCGGGACCGCCGGCATCGGGCCGCCGGCGCCGGTGATGTCGGCGCGGCCGACGGGACGCGTCCCGCGTCCGCCCATGCTCACCACGACGGATTCCTCGGGGCTGGCACGGCGCGCCGAGTCGGGCTGGGTCGTATCCATGCCGCGGCCGTGGCGGGCGACGATGCGGTTGAGCTCGGCAAGCGCCTCGATCTGGTCGACGATCACGCGGCGCATCTGCGAGGCGCTTTCGGCCGTCTCGTGCGGCAATTCGAGGACGCCGCGCCGGAGC
>DATBBS010000082.1:0-5248 GCA_036270895.1 Xanthobacteraceae bacterium | reverse complement strand
GTCATGCATGCGATGGGTGAAGAACAATTCTGCACAGAGCCGCACTGTCTCAGGGCTGGCATAATAGTAATCCCACTTGTCGGAAGTGATCTTTCCATTCCATGAAATCTCATCATATTCGAGCCACCGAGGACGGCGCGGGAGCGGCAAGAATCCGCAGCTTTGCAGGTTGGAAGCGCCTGTCGCATTTCCGCGACGAATAATCGCGATCAGAGAATCCACCGATTGGCCGTCCATATTCTCGAAATTCGCGGCCGCGAATCCAACGACGCGCAGCACAACAAATACGGATTGAATTCTGATGGGCTGCGTGGATCCCACCAATCGCGTGACCCGTGTACCGGCAAGCTCCCCAACGAAGTTACGCGAGTTGGGAGGCGTCACGTCGAAAATTCCCGCGGTGGCGGCAATTCGCCCGTCGTCCGTTTCCAGCAAGAAAATCTGATATTTTTCAATGGCTTGCCCAATCGCGCGTGGCGAGGGAGCAGGGAGTCTTTCGCTGCTTTCCTTTTGGTAAAACTCAACCAAGCTATTGAAACCGCTTGGTTTTACTAGCCGGACCGTAAACGGCATGAACCGATGGTCCGCTTAAAAATTGTTGACATCATGCAACGATCGTTGCATGATGCGCGTTGTGAAGAAAGCTTCCATGAGTCCCCCTGGGACCGCTCTTGTGAGAGGAGGGCGCTTATGCCGGCCTTCTTTTTGAAATCCGAGACAGACAGCGATGCCTCGGAGCACGTAGGCGAGATCATCCGCGAGCGGGCAATCGTAATCAACAAATATCGCTCGTTGATCAGTATTCTCGATGAAAGCAACCCACATAAGTGGGCGCAGATAATTGCGGCCGCGCGCGAGGCGGGTCTTGGCAAGGATGAACTTTGCCAAGAGTTCTCATGCTCCTGGTCGACAATTTTGCGCTGGGAAGCCGGTAGAAATGTGCCTGGCCCGTTTGCCAGAAGGGCGATCAAAGAGAAGCTTTTGCAAATGCTGACGGCACTGCACGACGAAGAACTCGGGCGGTCGAAAGTATTGCTGGTCAGCGCCGCATGACGCACTCCGTTCGCGAATAGGCGGCACAACGGTCCGTCTCGCGGCAGCCTCACGTCTGCCGGGCGGCGCCGCAAGCGGACAGCTTCCGGTGCTCTCGCATCCGCCTGACGAAAATAAGCGATCTGATTGTGGAGAGACCGCCGCTAGGCGGTTTGCCGGTGGTGCGCCACAGGGCTTCGAGCCCTGACCCGGTCATTTCTCTTCAGCAAAAAAATCTTCGTCGATACGCTTGAATTGAATCGCCCGACTTAGGCGAACGCCGACATCGTGCTCAATCATCAAGTCCGCGAGCCGATCCCCATCAATCAATATGATGCGCTGAGTAAGGTGTTTGGCGAAGTCGAGATTTTTGCGAGTGGTGCCCAGGAGAGGACTCGAACCTCCACGACTTTCGCCGCTGGTACCTGAAACCAGTGCGTCTACCAATTCCGCCACCTGGGCAACGACGCAGACATAAGGGCCCGCCTTTCGGGTTGTCAATGACACGGCCCGCAAACTCGGCCCCCGGCACCCAATTCCCCTGAATTCCGGGTCTGCGGCGCACCGCTGCGCGCTGCACCGCGCCCCGGGACACGCGGTTCCGCCCGCCCCCTATACAGGCCCCGGCCCATCCTGTATCTGGCTCGCACGCCCCCCTTTGCAGGCCCGTGCCCCGCGCCGTGAGAGCCGCATGACCGTCCAATCCAACTCCGACATGCTGGTCACCGTCTTCGGCGGCTCGGGCTTCATCGGCACCCATGTGGTGCGGGCGCTCGCCAAGCAGCAATACCGCATCCGGGTCGCGGTGCGCCGGCCGGAGCTCGCCGGCCATCTCCAGCCGCTCGGCCGGGTCGGGCAGATCCACCCCGTGCAGGCGAATATCCGCCATGCGGCCTCGGTGGCGGCGGCGACGCGCGATGCCGACGTGGTCATCAACCTGGTGGGCATCCTGTTCGAGCGCGGACGCCAGCGCTTCGAGTCGGTGCAGAACTTCGGGGCCGAGGCGGTCGCGCTCGCCGCCGCGCAGCACGGCGCCCGCCTTGTCCACATGTCGGCGCTCGGCGCCGACGAGAATTCCACGTCCGTCTATGCGCGCTCGAAGGCGGCGGGCGAGAAGGCGGTGCTCGCCGCGGTGCCGGGCGCGACCGTCTTCCGCCCCTCGGTCGTGTTCGGGCCGGACGACGACTTCTTCAACAAATTTGCCTCGCTCGCGCGCTTCCTGCCCGCCCTGCCGCTGGTCGGCGGCGGGCACACGCGATTTCAGCCGGTCTTCGCCGGCGACGTGGCGGCGGCCTTCTGCGCGGCGGTCGCGGGCGCGACCCGGCCGGGCGCGACCTACGAGCTCGGCGGGCCCGAGATCCTGAGCTTCCGCGAGCTGATGGAATTCACGCTGGCGACGATCCAGCGCCGCCGCCTGCTCTTGCCCATCCCCTTCGGGCTCGCCAGGCTGCAGGCGACCTTCCTGCAATTCATGCCCAAGCCGCTGCTCACCCCCGACCAGGTCGAGCTCCTGCGCGGCGACACGGTCGTGTCGCGGCAGGCGACCGACGAGGGCCGCACCCTGCGCGGGCTCGGCATCGAGGAGCGCTCGGTGCAGGCGATCGTGCCGTCCTATCTGTGGCGCTTCCGCCGCAGCGGGCAGTTCAAGTCCGTGCGGCTCAGCTAGAGCATGATCCGGTCAAATGGAACCACGCACTCCGTCATGCCCGCGCAAGCGGGCATCCACGTCTTAATGCATCAGCAAGAACAAGACGTGGATGGCCGGGACAAGCCCGGCCATGACGGATCTGTGATTCAGTCACAAGCGACAATGCTCTAAGGCATCTGCCGATGGCGGTCGTCACCAACATCGAGGACCTGCGGCGGCTCGCCATGCGGCGATGCCCGCGCGTGATGTTCGATTACGTCGACAGCGGCTCCTATGATGAGGTCACGCGCGACGCCAACCGGGCGGAGCTCGCCGCGATCCGTTTCCGCCAGCGCGTGCTGGTCGATACGACCGGCCGCAGCATGGCGGCCGAGATGCTCGGGCAGACGCTCTCGATGCCGCTCGCGATCGCGCCGACCGGCTTGACCGGCCTCGTCTATGGGGACGGCGAGATTTTGGCGGCGCGCGCCGCCGAAGCCGAGGGCAGCGTCTACACGCTCTCCACCATGTCGATCTGCACCATCGAGGACGTGCGCGCCGCCACCCGGAAGCCGTTCTGGTTCCAGCTCTATGTGTTTCGCGACCGCGGCTTCTCCGAGGAGATCATCGGTCGCGCCCGCGACGCGCAGTGCCCGGTGCTGTTCGTCACCGTCGACCTCCCGCAGCGCGGCCAGCGCCATTGCGATCTCAAGAACGGCCTCACGGTGCCGCCGCGCCTCACCCTGCGCAACGCCTTCGACATCGCCACCAAGCCGGGCTGGGTGGCGCGCGTGCTCCTCGGCAAGCGCAAGACCTTTGGCAATATCGACGAGTATCTCAGACGCAAGAACATCACGCTCGGCACCGCCAACTGGTCGCAGACCCATTTCGACCAGTCGCTCAACTGGCGCGACATCGACTGGATCCGCAAGCTGTGGCCCGGCAAGCTGGTGCTCAAGGGCATTCTCGACGTCGAGGACGCCAGGACCGCGGTCGCGGCCGGCGCCGACGGCATCGTGGTGTCGAACCATGGCGGCCGCCAGCTCGACGGCGCGCCCGCCACCATCCGGGTGCTGCCGGAGATCGCGAGCGCGGTGGGGGATCGCACCGAGGTGCTGTTCGACGGCGGCATCCGCTCCGGCCAGGACGTCATGAAGGCGCTCGCGCTCGGGGCGCGCGGCTGCATGATCGGCCGCGCCTATTTGTACGGCCTCGCCGCCATGGGCGAAGCCGGCGTGCGCCGAGCGATCGACATCATCCGCCAGGAGATGGCGATCACCATGATGCTCACCGGCACGCATGACCTGCGCAAGGTGCCGCGGGAGATTTTGTACGAGCCGGCCGGCGGGGCTCTGCGGAATTGAGTGCCCGGACTCTCAGCCGTCATTGCGAGCAGCGCGACCGATCTCGGGTTTACCCGAGATCGGCATATATTATGCCCAAGTCGGGCAAGCCCGACTTGCGTGCGACGAAGCAATCCACGCCACGGTCGCATTCGCTGCCGGAGATTGCTTCGCTTCGCTCGCAATGACACAGCGCCATAGCCAGGAGGGATCAATGACGGCCGGTCATTATTCGCTGCTTGCAGCCTTGATCTTTGCGCTCGTGGCGATCCTGCAAGCCGGTCGAGCCCTCAAAGGGATACCGGTTACCGTCGGACAGACCGCAATCCCGATATGGGTGAGCTGGGTTGCCTGCGTTGTCGCGATCACATTGGCCTGGCTCGGCTATTACGCGTCGCAAGGCTGATCCGGTTGCGTTCGCGGCCGGAGATTGCTTCGCTTCGCTCGCAATGACACAGGTTGATGACGAGTGACCCATCCACATCGTCATGGCCGGGCTTGTCCCGGCCATCCACGCCTTGCTTTGATGAGACGCCGTAAAAACGTGGATGCCCGGCACAAGGCCGGGCATGACTAGTCAGCGTGTGAGTACCAATCTCACTTCCACGTCCAGCCGAGCATCAATCCCGCGATGCCGAGCGCGCCGACGATCAGGCGCCACCAGGCGAACAGCATGAAGCCGTGGCGCGACACGTAGCCGAGGAAAGTCTTCACCACGATCCAGCCGAACACGAAGGAGGTCGCAAAGCCGACCGCGATCAACAGGGTGTTGCCGGACGTCATCTCGGCGCGGCTCTTGTAGAGGTCATACGCGAAGGCGCCCGCCATGGTTGGCATCGCCAGCCAGAAGGAGAATTCGGCCGCCGAGCGCCGGTCGGCGCCGAGCAGCATGGCGGAGACGATTGTTGCGCCCGAGCGCGACACGCCCGGAATCATGGCGGCGCACTGGAAGATGCCGATCAGGAGATACATCGGCAGCGAAAAGGCCATCACGTCGCGGTAGCGCGGCTTGAGGTCGAGGCTGTCGACCCACACCAGCACCAGGCCGCCGACCACCAGCGACACGCAGACGATCCACGGATTGAACAGCACGCCCTTGATGAAATCATGCGCGAGCGCGCCCACCACCGCGGCCGGCAGGAAGGCGAGCAGCACGCCGAGCACGAAGCGCCGGTCGGTCGCGTCCTTGAAGAAGCCGAGCGCGAGGCGCACCAGCCGGCCGAAATAGATCGACAGCAGCGCCAGG
>DATBBS010000081.1:0-27714 GCA_036270895.1 Xanthobacteraceae bacterium | reverse complement strand
GGTCTTGAGGCGGGTGCTCTCGTCCGACAGGGATTTCGCCGCCGACAGCACCTCGGCCGACGCCGTGCCGGTCTTCGCCGCGCCGGCATTGACCTCGGAGATGTTGTCCGCGACCTTCGCGGTGCCGGCCGCCGCCTGCTGGACGTTGCGGGTGATCTCCTGGGTGGCCGCCGCCTGCTCCTCGACGGCGGACGCAATCGAGGTCGCGATCTCCGAAATCCGCCCGATGGTGCCGCCGATCTCCTTGATGGCGACCACCGAATCCTGCGTCGCCGCCTGCATCTCGGCGATCTGCGTGCTGATCTCGCTCGTCGCCTTGGCGGTCTGGCTGGCCAGCGCCTTGACCTCCTGGGCCACCACCGCAAAGCCGCGGCCGGCCTCGCCGGCGCGCGCCGCCTCGATGGTGGCGTTCAGCGCCAGGAGGTTGGTCTGCTCCGCGATGGTGGTGATGAGCTGGGTCACGTCGCCGATCCGGCTCGCCGCCTGTGACAGCTTGGTGATGCGCTCGTCGGTCTTCTGTGCCTGGCCGACCGCCTCGTCCGAGATGCGGCTCGACTCCTGCACCTGGCGGCCGATCTCGGTGACCGAGGCCGCCATTTCCTCGGTGGCGGTGGCGACCGATTGGACGTTGCTGGAGGCTTCCTCCGACGCCGCCGCCACCTTGGTGGCGAGCCCTTGGGTCGTCTCCGCGGTCCCGCTCAAGGTGCTCGCGGCCGAGGTGAGCTCGCCCGAGGCGGACGACACCGCGCCGACGATATTGCCGATCACCGCCTCGAAATCGCCGGCCAGCCGGCTCATCAGGGTTTTGCGCTCCGCCGCCGATTCGGCGTTCTTCTGCTCGGTCTCGCTCTGCTTCACGCGCATGAAATTCTCGCGGAAGCCCTCGGTGGCGCGCGCCATCACGCCGATCTCGTCCGTGCGCCCGACATGCGGAATGACGACGTCGTAGTGGCCGTCCCGCATCTTGTCCACGGCGCGCGCGAGCTCGCCGAGCAACTCGCGCATGGTGCGCACCACCATGCGGCCGAGCAGGACGACCGCCGCCAGCACCGCGAGGGTGATGACCAGATAGATGATCATGTCGCGCCGTGCGTCGCTCAGCATCTGCTCGCCCTCGGCGCTGATGGTATCGGCGGTCACGGTCAGGATCTTGCCGACCAGCTCCGTCAGCTCCTGGCTCATGGCGATCCAGCGCTTGAGCTGGACCTCCGAGGCGGGCTGGCCCGAATTGGCGAGGACGAGCCGGCGCAACTCGTCGAGCTCGCGCCCATTGGCGGTGTCGAAGGCATCATACATGGCGACGGCCGCGGCCGGCGCATAGTCGCGGAACAGCTTGGTGAAGGTGAGATGAAGCGTATAGCCGCGCGCCAGGAACAGGAAGCCGTCCTGCGGCAGCTTGTTTCCCCGTAGTATGGTCTCGCCGCCGCCGCGCTGGACCATGGCGGTCTGGATGAACTGGATCGTGGCGTAGAGCGCGAAGATCCGGCGCGACAGGACCGCGTCATTGACGACCGCCGAGGCGCTTCCGACCAGATCGACCCCCGCCATGGCGGTCGGCGAGATGACCTTGGTGCTGTCGTTGCCCACTTTCAGTGCGTTCGCGTCGATCTGCGCCCGCACGGCGACGATCCCGCGCATATGCTCGTCGAGCGCCTTGAGCTGCTGGTCGATCGTGGGGATCCTGACCGTCATGGCGGTCCCGGCGTCATGCAGCGCGCGGAAGTGTTCGTCCATCACCCGGCGCACCGGTCCGAGCCGGGAGCGGTCGGCGTTGCCCTCGATGACGTCGCGGTTGAGAGCGCCCTCGCCCGGGATCGCGAGGCCGACGAATCGCGCCGAGGCCGCAGCCACGCGAAGCACCGAGGAGGCCCCGCTGAGATCGCTGTAACGCGACCAGCTGTTGTAGCTGAGGATTCCGCCGAAGAGCGCGAGGGCCACGAGCGGCACGAAGACCACAATGGACATCAGGCGGGAAAAAGCGAAGCGCCGCATCTCATCCTCCAAAAGCGCCAACGGGGGTCTGGCGCGGGAGGCCGCTCCAGGACGGCCCGCGCCGCCGGAACCGCCGGGGGTGGCCGCATAACGTTGCGTTAACGAAGAATCTTAACCCGGCTTGCTTAAGCATTGATGAAAGCGGTGAGTTCGCGTTCCCTCTCCCCGCTCTCGCGGGGAGAGGGTCGGGGTGAGGGGCTCTCGCAATACGCGCGGCATTGCAGTTGTCTGGACTCGCGGAAACGCCCCCTCACCCGGAACCCGCGCGTAGGACGCGCGAGTTCCGACCTCTCCCCGCACGCGGGGAGAGGTGAAAGACAGCGCCGCCGATTGCCCGCTACACCACCGGGGAGCTTCCGCCGTCGACATTGATGGCGCTGCCGGTGATGTAGGAGCCGGCGTCGGAGGCGAGGAAGCAGGCGATGTTGGCGAATTCCTCGGCACGGCCGATGCGGCCGAGCGGGATCCCCTTGGCGCGCGCGCTCACATAATCCTCGAGCGCCACCCCGGTGCGTTTGGCCGTCTGCACATGCTGGTCGCTGGCGATGAAGCCGACCAGCAGGGCGTTGACCAGGATGTTGTGCGGCCCGCCCTCCCCGGCCAGCACCTTGGTGAGTGCGAGACCGGCCGCGCGCGTGATCGAGGTCGGGGCGCTGCCGGCGCGCGGCGCCTTGGCGCCGATGTTGAGCACATTGATGACCCTTCCCCAGCGGCGCTCCTTCATCTGCGGCCAGACCAGCCGGGTGAGCCGGACGGCGGCGAAGAGCTTCTGGTCGAGATCGCCCTGCAGGATCTCGTCGGTGAGCGCCTCGAACGCGCCGTTGCGCGAGGTGCCGGCATTGTTCACCACGATGTCGACCTTGCCGAAGGCGCGCATCGCCTCGTCATAGGCGCGCTCCACGTCGCCCGCGGACGCCACATCGGCCGAGACGCCGGTCACGCGCCCATGCGCGCCCGCCCGAATCGTATGCACCGCCTCCTCGAGCGCCGCGCGGCCGCGCGCCACGATCGCGACGTCGGCGCCCGAGGCGGCGAACTGCGTCGCGATCGCGAGGCCAAGCCCCTTTGAGCCGCCCGTGACGATGGCCGAGCGGCCCGCGAGAGAGATTTGCATGGGAGCCTCACCCTGTGACCGACAAGTGCCGCCGCGCCCCCGACATCGCGGCGGGCGCGCGCCCTTTATACCAAGGGCCGCGGGCTTTGCCCCCTCGTCGGCGCGCTTGACTCCGTCTTTTTCCGACGCGCACTCTCGGGGCCCGGAAACGCGAGGACCGGCCATGCCCGTCAGAATCGTCGGAATGATCGGCGTGACGCCGCCCGCCAACGACGCGACCTTGCATGTCATCGAGGGCGGTCTCTCCCCGACCTATCTGACGCAGTTTGCCCGCGCGCACGACGAGGCCGGATTCGATCTGGCGCTGGTCGGTCACACCTCCTCTTCGGCGGAAGGATTCTTGGTGGCGCTGCATGCGGCCGCGCACACCGAGAGGCTCGGCTATCTGGTGGCGCACCGGCCGGGCTTCGTCGCCCCGACCCTGATGGCGCGCAAGATCGCGACTTTCGACCATCTGACAGGCGGAAGGCTCGCGGTTCACATCATCACGGGAAAAACCGACGAGGAGCAGCAGGGCGACGGCGATTTCAGCCCCAAGGTCGAGCGCTACCGCCGCGCGGCGGAATATCTCGCGTTGATGAAACTCGCCTGGTCGAGCACGAAGCCGTTCGATTTCACCGGCGAGTTCTACCGGGTCAAAGGCGCGGATTCCGACGTGCGCCCGCTGCAACAGCCGCATCCGACGCTGTTCTTCGGCGGGGCGTCGCCGGGCGCACTCGAGATGGGCGCGAGGCTCTGCGACGTCTACGCCATCTATGCCGAGCCGCTCGCCTCCACGCGCGAACGCATGACGCAATTCCGCGCTCAGGCGGCCGCTTTCGGGAGGACGCCGGGCTTCAACGTGTCGCTCCGGCCGATCATCGCGGAGCGCGAAGGCGAGGCGTGGGACAAGGCCAACCGTATCCTCGCCGCCATGACCGGCAAGAAAGGCTGGAGCCGGCAAGAACACGCCACCGGGCCAGTCGACAATGCGGGCAAGCGGCTGATGGGGTTTGCGCTCGAAAACGACATCCATGACGAGCGGCTGTGGATGCCGATCGCGCGCGCCACCGGCGCGCTCGGCAATACGTCGTGCCTGGTCGGCACGCCCGGGCAGGTCGCTGATGCAATCCTCAAATACTATACCCTCGGCGTCGGCTCGTTCCTCATCCGCGGGTTCGATCCTTTCAACGATACGGTCGAGTTCGGCCGCGAACTCATTCCGCGCATCAAGGCTGGCGCCGACGAGATCGACCGCCGGCGGGCCGCAGAGTGACGCGGGGTGACCGCAGCCTTGCCGAGGGAAATATGAGAAATGCCGCATTGCGCACCCTCGCCATTCTCGCCCTCGCGGCGATCGGCATGTCGTGGCTTGCCGTCTCCGCGACGGCGCAGAGCTGGACGAACCGGCCGATCCGGGTGATCGTCCCGTTCCCGCCGGGCGGGACCACCGACCAGATCATCCGGCGCATCCAGCCGCTGCTCGAAGCTGACCTGAAGACCACGATCGTGATCGAGAACCGCAGCGGCGCCTCCGGCTCGATCGGCACCCAGGTGGCGGTTGCGGCGGAACCCGACGGCACCACCTTCCTGCTGGTGTTCGATACCCACGGCGTCAATCCGAGCCTGCTACCGAACCTGCCGTTCGACACCCTGAGGGACCTGGCGCCCATCATGCTGATTGGCAAGTCGCCGATGGTGATCACCGCCCACAAGGACACCGCTTTCAAGAGCTTCGCCGACGTTCTCGCCGTTGCGCGCCAAAACCCGGCGGCGATTTCCTACGGCACGATCGGCGCCGGCAGCCTCGCGCATTTGGCGATGAGCCAGATCGCGGGTGAATTCAAGGTGACGCTGACGCACGTTCCCTACAAGGGCGGCGGGCCGCTTACCACCGACGCGATCGGCGGGCACGTGCCGCTGGCGATCGCGTCGATCGCCCTGTTCTCGCCGCATATCCAATCCGGAAGCCTGCGTCCGCTCGCGGTGACGTCGGCCAAGCGTCATGGGCAACTGCCCGATACGCCGACCATGGCCGAGCTCGGCCTCACCGGCTTCGACGCCGAATCGTGGTGGGGCCTGCTGGCGCCCGCGAAGACGCCGCGCCACATCATCGACCGCATGCACGCCGCCATGATGAAGGCGCTGCAAGATCCTACGGTCAAGCGCGGCCTGACCGAGCAAGGGGTCGACTACGAGCTTTCGTCTCCGGAGGCGCTTCAGGCGTTCGTCGAAGGCGAGGTCGCGCGCTGGGCCATGGTGATCAAGGAGAACAAGATCAGCGCCGGAGAATAGCGGGTCGTTCCACGCAGTCACCGCGGCGCATCGAACGCGCCCGCGTACTGGTCCGGCTTGAACCCCACCAGCAGCTTGCCGCTAAGGTCGAGCACCGGCCGCTTGATCATCGACGGCTGCGCCATCATCAGGGCGATCGCCTTCTTCTCGGTGAGCCCGTCCTTGTCCTTCTGGCTTAGCGCGCGGAAGGTCGTGCCGGCGCGGTTGAGCAGCGTCTCCCAGCCGACCTCGCGCGCCCAGCCCTCGAGCTGTGCGCGCGCGATCCCCGCCGTCTTGTAGTCGTGGAATTCATACGCGATGCCGCGCCCGTCGAGCCAGGCGCGCGCCATTTTCATCGTGTCGCAATTCTTGATGCCGTAGATCGTGACGCGTGTCGCCATCCCCACCCCCTCGTTGCCAGCGCGGCATCCGGCGGAGAGACTCCGCCGGAACCCGGCACCCGGTCAACCCGCCGGAGGGCGCGCGCGCCCGCGTTACTTCTTGATCGGCCCGACGAGCGCCCAGAGGACGCCGAACGGGTCCTTGAGCTGGGCGTAGCGGTCGCCCCAGAACATGTCGGAGGGCGGCATGAGCGGGCTGCAGCCCGCCTTGATGGCGCGCTCATACCAGGTATCGACGTCCGATACCGGCAGCGTGACATTGAAGCCCGCGGGCTCCCTCAGCGGGTGCCCATGCTCCGGATAGGCGTCGCTCATCATCACCGAGCCGCCGTTGATATACACATGGGCGTGCATGGTGCGGCCCTTCTCGTCCGGCGGCTGGATGCTGGCGACCTCGGCCGCGAAGGCCTTCTTGTAGAAGTCGGCGGCTTTCACGGCGCCGTTCACCGTCAGGTAGGGTACCGCCCCACCTTTGACCTGCGGCATCTTGGCCGGCTGGCTCTTCGCTTCCGGGCTTTTGGTCTGAGGGTTGGCGGCCATGAAGATCTCCTTTTGGATGACAGCTTGCAGACATAAAGACGCACCGGTATCCCCCGGGCCAACATCTCCCTGATAAAAAATCTCGGCGAAAATATCACCGGACGGTGTCGGGCTCGGTCCCGCCGATCCGTCCTTGAGGCAGGCCATCACGAAGGGAGACACATTATGACCGCCGATCACGAGCTCGTCCTCACCCGGCTGATCGATGCCCCGCGGGCGAAATTGTTTCGCTGCTGGACCGAGCCCAGCCTGTTGAAACAGTGGTTCGCGCCCGCGCCTTACACGACTCCGGTGGCGAAAGTGGATTTGCGGGTCGGCGGCGCCAACAACATCGTGATGCGCTCGCCCGACGGGCAGGAGATCCCCTGCCCCGGCACCTATCTGGAGATCGTGCCGGATCGAAAGCTGGTGTTCACCGACGCCTATACGGGCGACTGGGTGCCGAAGAACGGCAAACCCTTCATGACGGCAATCATCACTTTCGACGACGAGGACGGCAAGACGCGCTACACCGCGCGCGTGCGGCACTGGAGCGCGGACGACAAGAAGACCCACGAGGACATGGGCTTTCATCCCGGCTGGGGCCAGTGCGCCGACCAGCTCGCCGCGCTCGCCAAGAAGATTTGATGCTTCCGTCATGGCCGGGCTTGTCCCGGCCATGACGAAGCAATCAACAACGCACAGCCTTGCAATCAAGAGAAAGCAGAATCCGGATGACCATCCAGAAAATCACGCCCTTCCTGTGGTTCGACACCCAGGCCGAGGATGCCGCCAACTTCTACGTCTCGATCTTCGGCAATTCCCGCATCACCAAGGTGTCGCGCTATGGCGATGCCGGGCCGGGCCCGAAGGGCAGCGCGATGGTGGTCGCCTTCGAGCTCGAGGGCCAGCGCTACACCGCCCTCAATGGCGGACCGACCTACAAGCTGAGCGCGGCCTTTTCGCTCCTGGTCGAGTGCACCGAGCAGGCCGACATCGACCGGCTGTGGAGCGCGCTCGGCGACGGCGGCACGTATAATGTGTGCGGCTGGCTGACGGACCGGTTCGGGCTCTCCTGGCAGATCAACTATGCCGGGCTGCCCGACCTGATGACGGGCAACAAGGCCGGCAAGGTGATGGGCGCGATGATGAAGATGAAGAAGGTCGACATCCAGGCGCTGAAGGATGCCGCGGCGGGGTAAGCATCTCGAAGGCACTAATCCTCCGCCCCCATGCCGCGAAAAACCTCGGCGAGCTGGACGCTCATGGGCAGGTTGAGGAATTCGCCGGTCGGCGCCGGCTGCAAAAACCAGCGGCGATAGGCGGCGGTGAGCGCGCGCCGTTGCGCCATGGCCTGGAAGGCGCGACTGACGGCCGCCGCCATCAGGGGATCGTCGCGGCGGAACATGATGCCGTAGGGCTCGTAGGTGATGAAATCGCCCACCACCGCCATCGCGGCCTGGGACTTCCGGGCGGCGATAAAGCCGTAAAGCAACACGTCGTCGGTCGCGAAGGCGTCGGCCTTGCCGTCGGCCAGCATGGCGTAGCTCGCGTCGTGGTCGCGCGCCGACACGATCGCGATGCCGAGCGCGTACTTGGTGTTGAGCTGCTGCAGCGCGGCTTCGTTGGTGGTGCCCGAGGTGACGACCAGCGTCCTGCCGCGCAGGTCGCGGTAGGAGCCGATGCCGGACGACCGCTTCACCAGGAGCTTTGTGCCCGCCACATAAATGATGGGCGAGAAACTCACGCTCGCCTGGCGCTCGGCGTTGGCGGTCGTCGAGCCGCATTCGAGATCGACCTTGCCGGACGTCACCGCCGCGATCCGGGTATCGGGCGTCACCAGCTCATAGGCGGTGCGGATCGCAGCGCCGTTGAGGGTGCGCACGATCTCCTCCAAGATGCCGACGCAGAGGTCGATCGAATAGCCGAGCGGCTGCGCCGACCCCGGCCGCACGAAGGAGAAAGGAAACGAAGCCTCGCGATACCCGATGGTGACGACGCCGCGCTCGCGGATCGTCTTCAGCGTCCCGGACAGGACGGCGGGCACGCTCGCCTCGCTCGCCGCCGGCGGCGCGGTGCGATCGGCCCCGATCATATCCTCGGCGCGCGCCGGCGCCTGGAGGCCGGCCGCGATCACGAGCGCGAAGGCGATGGTCCTGGTCAACACAGCCTCCCGAGGTCTTCTGGTCCGCTCACCCGGCGGTCAGGCGGGCAGCGGCCGCGGCTCGGCCGCGCCCGGGACATCGTCCTGGGCGGGGCCGAGCTCCTTCTCGAATTTGGCGACCGCCGCGGCGGCGAGCGAATTGCCGATCACATTGGTGGCGCTGCGGCCCATGTCGAGGAACTGGTCGATGCCCAGGATGAGCAGAAGCCCGGCCTCCGGGATGCCGAACTGGGTCAGCGTCGCCAGGATGACGACCAGGGAGGCGCGCGGCACGCCGGCGACGCCTTTCGAGGTGAGCATGAGCACCGCCGCCATGGCGAGCTGCTTGGAAAGCGGCATGTCCACCCCATAGGCCTGGGCGATGAACATGGTCGCGAAGGTGCAATACGCCATGGTGCCGTCGAGGTTGAAGGAATAGCCGAGCGGCAGCACGAAGCTGGCGATCTTCTTCGACACACCGAACCTTTCGAGCTGCTCCAGGATCTTCGGGTAGGAGGCTTCCGAGCTCGCGGTCGAGAAGGCGAGCAGGAAGGGCTCGTACATCCGTTTCACCAGCTCGATCATGCGCGGACCGAGCGTGAAATAGCCGACAACGATGAGAATGACCCACAGGATCATGAGGGTGAGATAGAAGCCGCCGAGGAATTTGGCGAAGTTCAGCAGGATGCCCGGGCCCGATTTGGTGATGACCGAGGCGACCGAGGCGCACACCGCGATCGGTGCGAGCTTCATCACATAGCCGGTGATGACCAGCATCATGTGCGAGACGTTGTCGGCGAATTCCAGGAGCGGGCGGCCGCGCTCGCCGAGCGCCACCAGGGCGACGCCGGCGAACAGCGAGAACACCACGATCTGCAAAATCTCGCCGTCGGCGAGCGCCCGGAAGATCGAGGTCGGCACCACATGGTCGAGGAAATTCTCGATACTGAAGGCCGCCGTCGAGAGGTTGGCGGTGGTGCCGCGGTCCGCGATGACGATGCCGTGGCCGGGCTGCAGGATGTTGACCATCAGCAGGCCGAGCAGCAGCGAGACGATCGAGGCGCAGACGAACCAGGCCATCGTCTTGGCGCCGACCCGCCCGACCGTCGCCGCGTCGCCCATGTGGCCGATGCCGACCACCAGGGTCGAGAGCACGAGCGGCCCGATGATCATCTTGATCAGCTTCAGGAAGATGGTGCTGATCATCGACATGTATTTGGCGACGTCGGCCGCGGTCGCAGGGTCGGGAATCGAATAGTAGCTGGCGAGACCGAGAAGGGCGCCGAGCACCAGGCCCGCCATCACATAGATGAAATTCCTGTTCATGACGGCCCCCTTCAGGTGGAAGCGGCGTCCGGCTCAGCGCCGGCGGCGCTCAACACACAAGGCTCACGGAGTTTCCGCGCAAGGCGCGTGAGGTGTCAATGGCGGAGGAGAATGGAAGTGTGATGCCGGACGAACCCGTCACCGCGAAGACCCGCGAGGGCTACGACCTGCCGGTGATCGATGTCACCAATCCGCGCTTCGCCGTGCCGGACGGTCCGAACGCGCGGGCGTTGCACAACGCCTTCCTGGCGGGCGAATGGCGGCGCCGGTTCATCCCGCCTTTCATCATGCGGCTCATGCTGCGCTCGGCCGCCAGGAAATCCCGGCTGATCCGCGCGTTCTTCAATACGGACGCCGGATTCCTCGACGGGCTGAGCACCTATGTGATGAAGCTCGGCGCCGACAACCTGGTGCCGCCCTATGACGGGCCGGTCGACCGCCGTCTTGGCGCCTCGCCGCATGCCGGGCTTCTGCGACTGCGGATGCAGCAGACCGCGCGCCTGCTCGCCGACGGGCTGGTCGCCGAGCTGGAACGCGCCGGCGGGGCGCTGAACCTGATCAACATCGGCGGCGGGCCGGCGCTGGACAGCATCAATGCGCTGATCTTGCTCGCCCGCGCCCGCCCGGACCTGTTGCGCCGGACGATCGCGATCCACGTGCTGGACTCCGCCGAGGACGGCCCGTTCTTCGGCGCCAACGCGCTCGCGGCACTCAAGCAGGAAGGCCGCCCGCTGCATGAGCTTGATATCGCCTGGGTGCATCGCGCCTATGATTGGAACGAACCCGCCGCGCTCGAGCAGCTTGTTCGCGAGCTGACGTCCGCGGGCGGGTTGATCGCGGCCTCGTCGGAGGGCGCGCTGTTCGAGTATGGCAGCGATGCGGCCATCGTCGGCAATCTGACGGCGCTGCGCCGAAGTGGAACGGGTGCAAGGCTGGTGGCCGGCTCGGTCACGCCGGCCGACGACGTCAGGCGGCGGATGATCGCCGAGACCGGTTTCAAGCTGGTGCCGCGGGGTGTCGCCGGCTTTGCGCCGCTCGCGGCGCGCGCGGGATTTCGGATCGCCCAGGTCGAGAAGGCACTGATCAGCGACCAGGTGCTGCTGCGCCCGGAATGAGTGATGCAGGCCCGTGGTATGCTGAGCCCAAAATAGCGGCGGGAGTTTCGCGATGAGCCACGATACGAAACGTTACACCGGCGGCTGCCTGTGCGGCGCGCTGCGCTACGAGGCCGAGGGCGAGCCCCAGTTTGCCGGCCACTGCTACTGTGCGGATTGTCGGAAGGCCTCCGGCTCCGGCTTCATCCCCTTCATGGGCTTTGCGGCGAGGGCCGTGCGCTTCTCCGGCGAGACCCGGCAATTCAGGTCCAAGGCGGCGACCGGCGGCGAGGCGGTGCGCAATTTCTGTCCCGTCTGCGGCAGCCTGGTGTTCGGCGGCGAGGTCGGCAAGGACGAGTCCCACACGATCTACGCCGGCTCGCTCGACGCCCCGTCTGTCTTCCGGCCGACGCTCGCGATCTTCGCGCGCAGCCGCCCGCCCTGGGCCGTGATCCCGGAGGGGCTGACAGTCTATGAAGAAATGCCCGGCGGCGACCGGCCTGCGCAAGGCTGAGATCACGACCGATCTCAAGACATTTCCACAGGTGCGGTCGGACGGCTGCACCTGTGCCCGTCCTTGAGGCAAAATGAGACAACGTCGACCATTCTGGCCAGGCTCGAACACACAGCAGGAGACCCCATGACAATGGAAACCAAGGCGGGATGGACCACGGTGGCGGTCCTCGTGGGACGCCTGATCTTTGCGGCGCTCTTCATCATGGCGGCGAGCTTCAAGCTGATGGATATCGACGCAACGGCGGCCTACATCGCGTCCGCCGGCTTCCCCCTGGCCAAGCTCCTGGCCTGGGCGGCGGCCTTGTTCGAGCTCGCGCTGATCGCGGGTTTCGTGACCGGCGCCTATTTTTCCGAAACCGCGCTTTTGGCCGCGGCCTACGTCATCTTCCTCGGCTTCGCGTTCCACGGGCCGTCGCGCTGGGCCGCAAACCAGGCCGAGTTCGGCTTCTTCGTCGATCATTTCACCTTCGTCGCCGGCCTCCTGTTTGCGGCCGCGCACGGCCCCGGACACGTGCTGGCGATGAAACGCGGATGGATCACCCGGTAATGACGGGCGCCATGGCGAAGCGTCATGGGGTGTTCAACATGTCGGAGGAGCGTGCCGCTCAGAGCTACCGCGCCCGCCTCTGCGCGCGTGGCTTGGCGGTCTTTGCTGGATGGATGGTTTCACCCCGCGCGAGCATGTCCACAAACTGGCGAATTCGCCTGCTTCGCGTTTCGGGGCGCTTGCAATCGTTCACGCGATAGATGAAGGCGTATCGGTTGGCGCGGTCGAGGATCGCAAACGCCCGTTCGGCTTCCGCATTTTCAGCCAATGCCGCCAGGAAATCGAACGGAGGCTCGGCGTTGCCCTGCGATTCATATGCCGCGTTCCAGCGACCATCGCGCTTGGCTTGTTCGACTTCCCTCAATCCGGAAGGACGCATGCGCCCCTCGCGGATGAGGCGCTCCGCCGTATCTCGATTAATGGCGGACCATCGGCTGGCGCTTCGCCGTGGCGTCATTCGCACTAAAAAGTAATGCTCGTCGAACTTCCCGAGCTGACCGTCGATCCACCCGTGACATAGGGCGGCCTCGATAGCCTGCGCCTTGGTGATCGTTGCTTCCGGCGCGCCGGCTTTGGCAACCTTGAGCCAAAAGCCGCCCTGACTTCCCTCGTGTGCAGACAGATAGGCTTCGATGGATGGCAGGTCCGCGAATGATATGATCGGACCCTTCACAGTCGGCGCCGCGCATAGGCGACGAGGTTGTCGAGGGTTTGCGATGTGCCGACATCGACACCCATCTTCAGAAATTGCTCCAGCTGCTCGGCGGAACGGCATTCGATCTCGACCGTCATGTGAGTCTTGCCTGCGACATCCTTCAGAAGGACTCTCCCGGTGGCGCCGATCGCCTCGAAAACGAGGCGGTCGGGCGGCGCGATCTCACGGTAGGTGCCGGTGAAGGGCATGTCCGGATGGCCCTTGCTGACGAAGCGGAAAACGCCGCCTGGTCGCAGGTCGATCTCGCAAACCGCCAGCACCCCGCCGGCCGCATCCCACCAGCAACTCACATGCTCCGGCCGCGTCCAGGCCTCGAAGATCTTCGCCCGCGGGGCGTCGAACACACGCGTGAGCCGGATCGTGTGAGCGCCGCGATCGATGTCGAGGTTGGTCTTGAGCGTGGCTTGGGATTGGGCCGGCATGTCAGGTCTCCTGCTTTTTGATGGTGGCGAGATGGGCGTCCAGGTTGTTGAACCGGCTGTCCCACTGCTGGCGGAACGGCTCGATCCAATCGGCGATGTCCTTCATGGCCAACGGCGCGAGCCTGCGGGGGCGCCGCTGGGCGTCGCGCCCGCCCTCGATGAGCCCGGCCTTCTCGAGAACCTTCAGGTGCTTCGAGATGGTCGGCTGGCTGAGCCTGAACGGCGCCATTAACTGCGAGACGCTCGCCTCGCCCGCCGCGAGACGCGCCAGGATCGCCCGGCGCGTCGGGTCGCTCAGGGCGTGGAAGGCGGTATCCAACCGGTTGGTTTGTTCTATTGCCATTTGGCTATATAGCCGTGTGGCAATTAATGAGTCAAGCTAAAGCACATTGTGCTGCGCCATCCCATGCTCCGGGGCGTTCGCAAGCACCTCTCGATAAAATTCGCCGAGATCATCGGCCGCCTGGGCCGCGCGCGCATGGCCTGTCCTTCCGCCTTCGCCCTTCGGGCTATGGCGGGCAAGTCGCGGCGGCGCCATCATTCTGAGGCTGCCTCATCCTTCGCGACGCACGGCCTTCAGCCGCGTTTCTCAGGACGAGGTCGTGGATGTGCGGAAATGGCGCGGTGGCGCGGATTTATCGGCCGGCGTGACCACGTTGGAAAACGCGCGACCCATGCCGTGACCCGGGGCGAGAACGACGACCGTCGTTCCCGTGTTCACGCGGTCATAGAGATCGATCACGTCCTCGTTCGTCATCCGGATGCAGCCGGACGATCTGGCTTGACCGATAAATTCGGGCTGGTTGGTGCCATGGATGCGATACAGCGTGTCCTTGGCGCCCTGGTAGAGATAGATCGCCCGCGCCCCCATGGGATTGGCGGGACCGCCGGGCACGCGCGGCGGATAGGGACCGAGCCGCGCCTGGATCTCGGGTGTCGGGATCCAGTCCGGCCATTCCGCCTTGCGCCCGACCTGCGCCACGCCGGACCACGCGACGGCTTCCTCGCCGACAGCGACGCCGTAGCGGATCGCCTTGCGGCTCGGCAGGACGTAGTAAAGAAAACGCGCGTCGGTATCGATCAGGATCGTGCCGGGCGCCTCGCCGCGCGGGTAGTCGACAAGATGCTTGCGATACGGCTCCGGAATCGTTGCCGACGCATAAGGGGCGCTGGCCAGCAGCGCCCTGTCCCGCGGCGTCAGATTGGCGTCGGTCGGTACCTGCCTCGACTGTGCGCAACCGGCGAGCACGAGCCCGGCCAATCCCACGACAAACAATGTCGAGCCGCGCATCGGCTTCCCCCCGCAATGACGCCCCACCCCCGAAGGTATATACCGCCGGCGCGCCGGAAACGCGGTAACCGCATGCTTCGGAGCGATCAAATACGGCGTCGGCAGATCGACCCCCACCGATGTGAGTCCGCCCCCCTGTCAGTCCGGGCGGACCTTATGGATGACCGCCTGTCCGTTGATTGCGACGTCCAGTTGGTTCGTAATGCTGCGCTTCAGGCGCCAGAACCCATTGGAATTTATCCACGTGTCGGTGGACAGGGTGGTGATCTGGATGTCCTGCATGTTGCCGTCACGTCCGACCTTTTTTGTCGTCATGTCGTAGCGCTGCGCGACAACAGCCGTGTCTCCGTTGCGGCTCACGTTGGTGAGGGCGGTGTGACTGTTCTTGTTCGGATCCACCGGCAAGGCGGCTGCTTCCTCGATCATCTTGGTTGCGTCTTTTGATTGGTTCGATAAATCGACGCTGACGAAGTCAGGGGTGAGCAGCGTGGAGATTGCGTTCGAATCGCGCGCCGCCATGGCGGCCTTCAGCGCCGCGTATTGGGCTTCCAATCGCGGCTGCAGATCAGGTTCGGCGGCAAGCACCGAACCAACCATGATGGTTGGGATCAGCAGGTGAGCCAGAAGCGCAAATCTGACCACGGAAACCTCCGACCAACCCTCGAGGCCAGCTTGATTGAACCCACGGCCCGGAGCGCCCGTCCGTCGAGTTCAAAATTCCGATAAACCCACTCACCGCGGTTGAGCTGCGGCGCCCGTGTCGCCGGCGCCCAGCGGAGTCCCGGCCGCCAGGTTGGCCCCGACGCCTGCGTTGCTTTGCGTCGAGGATGTTTCGCGCAGAACTCCCCGCGCGTCGAACGTGAACGTGACGGCGCTGGACTTCGTGTCGTAGCCGGCGACGAATGGCCCGATATACGGGATGAAATTCTGCGGCCGGGCCGACATGGCGGCGTAGCTGTACACGGCGACGCGCCGCCCGTTGGTCGATGTCGTGACGCTGGTCGGCTGGCCGAGCTGGGCGACGACGTCGCCGTAAGTTGCGCGCCCGACCTGGAAGCTCTGGGCCTGCTGGTCGCTCACCTGCACGCCTGCGGCGGCGCAGCCGGTCAGCAGTGCCGCCATGCCGCAAAGCGCCAACGCGCGATTTATACGCATATGCATCGGCCCCCCTCGATTGCGCAAAACGCTATACCAAACACGGAAGGTCCGGTTGGTAACATCATGAAGCACGAAAGAAATCCTCAGTGCGTGGCCGGCGCGCCGCAGTGGCCGTCAATTACCTTTGGTGGCGCGTGACGTCCGCGCCTCGCGGATTGACTTTTAGCTTGAAGGATTCGGTCGATACCAACGGCAGATCTGCGAAAAACGCCGACCGGACCGAAGGGCCGATTGGACCGCGGGCCGGCGCGCGTGTGCTCGATCAAGGTTTCGCCGCCGGTCAGGATCGGCGGGCGCCGCTTCGTCGCGCGGAGATCAGCTTCAGCCAAGGGGCCGAATGGAAGGCGCTCATCAGCACATACATCGGCACCATTCCGCTCAGCGGTGACGCATCTTGCGCGGTCGCGCACATCGTCGCCATGTGCCCACCACCAAGAAGGCCCGTCAGCAGCGCCATGACGGCGAAGGTCGGCGCGGCTGCCAGGCCGAGCCAACCGGCCGCGCCGAGCGCCGCCGCAACGCCGAGGCGCGCGGTTTCGTCTCGGGCGGCGATCATTGCGCCACCTGCTCGTAGCGGTCGTGGTGACGCCGCCAGACGCCCTTTTCGTTGCGCCCTTTGGGGGCGCGGTCGAGCCACTGGTACATGCCCCAGAGCCCGTCCAGTCCGCGCGCATAGGTCGAATAGGTATGATAGACGACGCCATCCTCGAACACGAAGGCGCTGAGGCCCGGCCGTTCGCGCACATACGCGGCAGGCTCGGCTCCGGCCCCGGCCGCGTTCTCGATGACGGCTGGCGGAAGCGTCGTCTCGGTCATTGCGTGGCCGCCGCGACGGTAATTGTATTCACTCCCGCCGTTGCGCTGCTGCTCTTCGGTGATGGAGACGTTGAAGTCGTAGTTGAAGTCGCCACTCTGCGAAGACGCCCAGGGAAAGGTCCAGCCCATCCGCTGCTTGAACGCCTGCAGCTTCGCAAGCGGTGCGCGGGATGCGGCGCAGAGCATCACGTCGTGGTTGGCGAGGTGCACGGCGATGCCGTTGAATCCGTCGGCAATCGACGAGCAGGAAACGCAGCCCGCCTTGTAATCCGGCCCGAACATGAAGTGATAGACGAGAAGCTGCGAGCGCCCCCGAAAGAGGTCCGCGAGCGAAGCCTTCCCCTGGTCGGTGTCGAAGCGGTAGTCCTTTTCGACGCGGACCCAGGGCAGTTCCTGGCGCCTGCGCGCGAGCTCGTCGCTCTGCCGCGTCAGCGCCTTTTCGGCATCGAGCAGCGTGAGCCGCGCCGCAAGCCACTGTTCACGTGTTCCGGTCTTGTGTGTGGTCATCGTCATTCTCCGTTATCGGTGCCGTTGTGGTTAGACTAGGCCGGGCCTGGGCCTCCTGGGAGTGACAAGTGTGACGGGATTTCGATGGACTCGCTGATCACGGCGGCGGCGCGCGCGCTCGCGATGGGCGATCCCCTCGGCGCGCTGAACAGGGTGGCGCTTCGCGATGACGCGCCGGCGCTCGCGCTGCGCGGCATCGCCATGGCCCAGCTCGGCGACCTCGACCGCGCGAAAGCGCTGGTGCGGCGGGCGGCCCGCGCCTTCGGCCCGAGAGAGGCTGTGGCGCGCGCAAGATGCGTCGTCGCCGAGGCCGAGATCGCGCTCGCTTCGCGCGACCTCGCCTGGCCCGCGAAGGCGCTCGCCGCCGCATCGGCGACCCTCGACGCGCATGGCGACCGGATGAACGCCGCTCATGCGCGCTACCTCGAGGCCCGGCGCCTGCTCCTGATCGGGCGCCTCGACGATGCCGAGCACACGCTTGCGCAGCTCGATCTCTCGGCTCTGACGCCTGCGCTGCGTGCCATACATGAGCTCGCGGTCGCCGGGATCGCCATGCGGCGTGTCCGCGCCGGGGTCGCACAGGCGGCGCTTGCCCGCGCCGAGGAAGCCGCGCGCTGGGCGCGCATTCCGGCGCTCGCGGCGGAGGTCGAGCAGGCGTTCGCCGTCCTCGACACGCCGGTGGGGCGGCTGATCGCGCGCGGCAAGGAGCGCCCTCTCCTGCTGGATGAAGTCGAGGCGCTGCTCGCCTCGAAGACGCTGGTCATCGACGCCTGCCGCAATCTCGTGCGCGAGCGGAACCTGCTGGTGCGGCTCGCCAGACGTCCAGTGCTGTTCGCGCTGGCGCGCACCCTCGGCGAGGCGTGGCCCGGGGACGTGCCGCGGGACGTGCTGCTTGCCCGCGCGTTCGGCGCCAGGCACGCCGACGAATCCCATCGCGCGCGGCTGCGGGTCGAGATCGGGCGACTGCGCCGGCTGCTGCGGGCCGTCGCCCGCGTGAGTGCGACGAAGCGCGGTTTCGCGCTCTCGCCGCGCGGCACGCGCGAGGTCGTTGTGCTGGCGCGGCCGGTGGAAGAGCGGCACGCGGCGGTGCTCGCCTTCCTGGCGGATGGCGAGTCGTGGTCGGGTTCGGCGCTTGCGCTCGCGCTCGGCGCGAGCCAGCGCACCGTGCAGCGGGCGCTCAAGGAGCTTGCGGCCGCCGGCAAGGTGCGGTCCCATGGCGGCGGGCGGGCCCGGCGCTGGATGACGCCGCCACTGCCCGGATTCGCGACGACCTTGTTACTCACGGCACCGCTTGCGGGCGGCTAGGATGACGGCATGAAACCATCAGCAGCCGAAATTCTCCATGAGTATGGACCCTTTCCGGGCGCCGACAGGGTGCATGGGGTCACGTATGACGGTCAGCACGTCTGGTTTGCGTCCGGCGACAAGCTGAACGCTTTCGATCCGGCGAGCGGGAAGACGGCGCGCTCGCTCGACGTCGCCGCGCATGCGGGCACCGCGTTCGACGGCCAGCATCTGTTCCAGATCGCCGAGAGCCGCATCCAGAAGATCGATCCGAAGACCGGCCGCGTGCTCTCCTCGATCCCGGCGCCCGGCGGCGGCGGTGACTCGGGGCTCGCCTGGGCGGAAGGGAAGCTCTGGGTGGGGCAGTATCGGGACCGGAAGATCCATCAGATCGATCCCGAAACCGGGACGATCCTCCGCACCATCGAGTCCAACCGCTTCGTCACCGGGGTCACCTGGGTCGACGGCGAGCTCTGGCACGGCACCTGGGAGGGTGACGATGCCGACTTGAGGCGGGTCGATCCGCGAACGGGCGAGGTCCTGGAAAGGCTCGAGATGCCGCCTGGCGTGGCGGTGTCGGGGCTGGAGTCCGACGGCGGCGATCGGTTCTTCTGCGGCGGCGGAAACAGCGGGAAGGTGAGAGCCGTCCGCCGGCCCACCCGCAAGCAGAAGGTCTAGCCTTACCGCGTCATTGCCCGCGCGGCGGGCAATCCAGTCGACACCGCCCTCGTAAATACGCGCACCGTTGCCACAGCGAAATCACGCAGTCATGGTTTTCCGTCGCCTCCGGCGTCGGAGTCTCGTCGCCAATCAGCCATCTCGTACAGCGGCCGGATTTCGATCTCGCTCGGTCCGGGCATGGGATTGGGGCAGCGCTTCACCCAGGCGACCGCCTCGTCCATGTCCTTGACGTCCCAGAGCCAGAAGCCGGCGACCAGCTCGCGAGTCGCGGCGAAAGGCCCATCGATGACCGTGCGGCCGGGACCATCGAACGCAATACGCTTGCCGTGCGAGGAGGGCTTGAGGCCATCGGCGGCGCGCATGATGCCGGCGTTGCGAAGCTCGTCATTGAATCTGCCCATCGCCTCCATCGCGGCCATCGCCTCGGGCGTGGGGAAAAAGCCCTTTTCGCTGTCGTCGGTCGCCTTCACGAGCACCATCACACGCATCGTCTGTCTCCTTGCCTGAGCCCGCGAGCGCTTCGCGGCATCGTGCGCCGCCCTCACGTCTCCAGCCACATCTCGAACCCGCCATGGATCAATCGCTTGCCGTCGAACGGCATGTCTCCCTTGAGACGGGGGTCGGCCATGACCTTCTGGTTGACCGCGTCGCGCTCCGCCCGCGATCGGTAGACGATCCAGGAAAAGATGACGATCTCGTCGTCCTTCGCCTGCACGGCGCGGGGAAACGAGGTCAGCGTGCCGTAGGGCACATCGTCGCCGATACATTCCACCACGGCGAGCGCGCCATGTTGTTTCCAGATTTCGCCGGCTTTGCGGGCCAGCGCCTTGTAGGCGTCGATCTTGTCCTTGGACACCGGAACCACGAAACCATCGACATATGCCATGGGAACCCTCCTTGTCGGCCGCTCTCGACCCAAGGACGATTCATCGAACCGAAATCCGACATCAAGGCGACGACAAAATCGGGATTTTCGTCACCGTCACCCGATGTTGATATGCGGCTCCGGGGGTGACCTGTGCGGACGAAGCAATGTGAGGTAGCTCACACAGGATAGCTCCGACCTGTGATAGGATGGATTTTGCCTTTGGCACCGGTGTTCCCGGTTACGCACGCTGATTTATCATTGGTGTGAGGTGAACCATGGCGAGTAATCCCCCCTACGTTCCCGGCCTGCCACCGCAGATCAGGCAGGATTTCTTGAACCGGTGGTCAAGTCCGCCGATGCCGACGCCGCCGGTCTTCTTGCCGCCTGCGCCTGCGCCTGCGCCGGCCCCAGCCCAGCAACCCACCCAGCCAGCCGCGCGGGACGATCCCATCGTGGGGACTTGGGTCACTTCGAACGGCGCATGGCATTTCGCAAAGGACGGGGATGGCTACGCGCTGGTCGAGACGTCCGCGCTCGGCCAGAGCGGCCAGGGCCGGGCCAAGCTCGAGGGAGCAATCCTTTCCGTCGATTTCCGCAGCGCCGTGCTGAGTCAGATGTCCTTGACCTTGACCCTTAACGGCGGTGTCCTGCACGGGACGATGCCGCTCATGGGCATACCGCTTCCGGTCGTCCTCCAGCGCATGTGAGGCGCTATGCGCACGACCGCTTGCAGAGGCAATCGAGCCGCTCGATCTGTCGTCAAGGCCGCGTAAGATAGGTATATCAAGCCGTCACTCTCGATGAGGGTCTCGATGACTCGGTCGAGCCAAGGTGAGATCGACGTTGCCGAGCTGACGCTGAATGCCGTGCGACAGCGTGCGCACGCAACCGCGTTCGTATGGCTCGGCGAAGTCGGGCTGCCCGCCGCACATGCGCAACAGATCGCATCGCAGCTCGTTGCCGACGAGTTCGAGGCGCGCGTGCTCGGAGCCCAGCTCCTGGCGAGCTCGCTGCCCCAGCAGAACGGCGATCTCGTCTCGGCCGCTGCGATCTGGAGGGGCTTGATCGAACTCCTCCTGGCGTCTCCGCTCGACTCTCCGCTGCGCACCGGAATGCTCGTCACGTCGATCATGGCCTACGGCGCGATTGCGTTCGATGCAGGCGACGGCGAGGCGTTGATCGAGCGCGCGCCGGCTTGGGCGGAGATCGCGCGACAGCACCGGCGGAACGATGTCGCGTCGGATCTTCGGATCAAAGTGGGGGAGGCCCTCCTGAATCAGGGTCATTACGAGCGTGCGCGCGACCTCCTCGCGGCCGAACGGACGTCGGGACTTTCCGCTGTGTCGGCGCCCGTGGTGGCGCGGCTCGAACAGAAGCTCGATCAGATTCTCCGTCGCCCCGATGAGACCGTCGGCGCCTTCGATCCCGAGCGCGTCCTCGCCCTGACGCGCGACTGGCTGAAGGCCGAGCCATGGGCCAGGCGGGCGCTGGCGCAGACCGGCCTGCGCGTCGACGCGACGATCGAACAGGCGACGGAAGGCGTCCGTCTTCCTGCCTATCCGCAGCCGCCGCGCGACCTCGAGCTGCTCGGGCGCGAAGCAGCCCGACTGGAGACGAGCGGAACGCCGGTCCATCATCTGCACGCCGTGCTCGATGCGTGCGGTTCGGTGCTCGCCTCGGCGGGCAACGATCAAAGCCGGCTGAGCATGCTTACCGGCATTCTGCCAGGCGTCATCCGGGCGGCTGACCGGCTGAAGATGTGGGAGGATGCGACCACCGCCGGTTGGATCGAGGCGATCGCGCTGAAGCGGCTCGGCCGCAAGCGCGAAGCCCTGACGCGCCTCGTGGAGATCGCGGCGCGCATCGACGAGCGGCGGCGACTGATTGGCGATCCCAGGCTGCGCGCCGGCATCGCCGTCTATCTCAAGCACCTGCCCTGGGTCACGGCCGAGATCGCGTTCGACCTTCGCGATGAGGCGGCCGCGCTGCACGCGATCGAAACCGGCAAGGCCCGCATACTTGCCGAGCTCCGACCTGGGATGCCGTCTCGCGAGCACATGTCCCCCGCCACGTTTCTCGCCTCCGTTCGCAAATTCCTCGCCGACACCAAGGCCGCGGGCCGCCACCACCTCGTCTCGTTCCTCTCGGATACGACCGCGCCCGCCGACGCCGCGCCCGGCGAGGTCGGGACGTTGGCCCTGCTGGTGCCGTGCGAGGGCCCGTGCGTCTTCGCGCGGATCAGGCTGAGCGCCGTTCAGGTCGCCGCTGCCGTGAAGATGCTGCACCGGCTGGTCGAGGGCGGTGGCAGCCTTCGGCGCGCGGCGAAGATCGATCCGGCACATCCCGGGGAACGGCCATTCGATCCGGCCGTTGAGGTGCTTTCGCCGCTCGTGTCCTGGTTGGAGCCGTTCTTCGCCGACGGGACCATCGCGGCGCGCGACACGATCATCGCCAGCGCGGACGGGCCGATACACAATGTTCCGCTCGGAATGCTGCCGGTCGGCACGGAGCCGCTGATCGCGCGCGCTGCCGTCGTCAACACGCCGACGGCGGCGCTGCTGGCCGAGCGCGCGCCCGCGCCCGTGCCGAACCGGTCGATCGTCTACGCCGCTCCCGCGCCGGGCGAACATGAGCGCCTGGGCGGCATCGAGCCGGAGGGAATTGGCACGCTGAGCGCTCGCATGCGGACACGCACGCTCACAGGCGCCGAGCTCGGCCTTGATTGCCTGCGGCAGGCCTTGGGCGAGGCCGGCCACGGCACGAACGAGGCCCTGCTGTTGCACTTCGCGACACATGGCGAGGTGCAGGCCACTCGGCCCTTGCGCGACAGGGGATTGGCCCTGCGTGGAACGGACGAGGATTGGCTCACCGCCGAGCTGGTCGCGGCGCTGCCGCTCGCCGGCGCGCATGTGAGCCTGAGGGCCTGTGTGTCGGGCGTCGTCACTGAGATCACCTCGCGCGAGGCGCTGGGCCTCGTCTGGGCCTTCTTCGGCGCGGGAACATCCTCCCTGGTCGCGACGGCCTGGAACGTCGACATTCCGTCGGCAGGACGCTTCTTCGCCCGCTTCTACGACGCCTGGCTCGCGGGCGGCATGACCCGTGCGGCCGCCCATCGTCACGCCGCCACGGCGCTGCGCAACGAGGGCGGCGCTTTCGCCCATCCCTACCATTGGGCGCCGTTCGTCCTCAGCCTCGCCACGCTGGAAGGAGATGTCGCATGAACAATCAAGCTGCCGATCTGAAAGGGCGCATCGATGCGCTCGGCGACAAGCAGGCGATTCATATCGCGAACTCGCTCGTGCAGGCGGCGTTCACCTCACCGGCATTCGCGGACCTCGATGACGGCGCATTGCTCAGGCGCGTCACGGACGAGGTCCAGGCGTTCGACCAGGGCGGCCAACTCGGCGCGCTCCGCGCCGACCCGGACTGGGCGGACAAGCCGTTCGGCGGCCGGGCCGCCGGCGACCTCGCGCGGCGGGGGCTGCAAACGATGGCGGAGCAGCCGGGCGGGCGCGAGCTCGTGACGCGGGCGCTGGACGAATTCTTCGATACCCAGGCGGACTTCGGCGTGCTGACCGGCGCGGCCGCGGTCGGGTTTGTCTGGCTGATCCTGTCGGGCGAAATCGAGTTCAAGATCGGCTCCTTTTCATACCGGAAAGCGGGCCTTTCGGGAAAGGCGCAAGCGAGCTTGGCGCCGGGTTTCATTCGCAATCTCGGCTCCAACCTTCTGTCCGGGCGCGCCGGCGAATGAACGCCCGGCGACGCGGGCGAGAAGGCAGCGTCATGAAGAAAGCTCGGCGGGCGCGACCGCGCCCTGGTTCCTGACTTCGACCGGCAAGCTCCAATGCGGAAAAGGAGAGGAAAGATGACGAACAGCATTCTCAATTACGGTCCTCCGCCCCTGACCGAAGAGGCGGCCGACACTGCACTGGACCTGATCGACTTCATCGCGGCGCAGGTGCGCGGGGTGGATCTGATCGATGTCACATCGACCGTGCGTCCACTCTGGCGGCAGCATCTGGCGAGCTGGTATGGGCAGCTCCCGCCGTGGACGCGAAACTGGTACGCCAATGCGCCGCTGCTGATGCATACCGTCCAGACCCAATGGCCGCTACTCGACCCAGTGCAGCGAACCGCCGTCCTGCAACAATGGACGGCCGAGCTTCCCGGCATGCTGTGGATGCTCGAACCCGTGCTGGCGCAGGCGCAAATGCAAGAGCATGTACAGAAGCAGGAAGCGCTGAGGCAGGCTCTCATGCGCATTGCCGAGATGAGACACCAGATGCTGAAATCGGTGGTGGACAGCCTGCCCGCGGACCCGGCCCCACAGCCACACCCGCCGGTCGCGCCGGCGCCCGCGCCAGCGCCAGCGCCAGCGCCGCAAGCGTCGAGCGACCGCGCGGCCATCGCCCAGCTCGAGAGGATGCGGGCGGCCAGCCATAACCTCGGCGTCGGGATGACCAGCATGACGAACGCCACGATCGGGCTGATGAACGCGATGAGCGGGCGCGTCCGGATTGGCTGAGGACGGCGGAAAGCGCGCAGGCGACATTCCTGGACGGCGGAAGCGGCGGCCTGGGCGCGTAAGCTGCCCGATGTGAAACAAAGCCTTGGCCGATGGCCGGGGTTTTCCTTTGTCTGCTGCCTGCGTTTGGCCCAACGCGGAAGTCCCGCGATGTCCGCTTTCGCGCCGCCCTAGGGCATGGCGGACATCAACCGCGCCCTCGTCCGCGGCCCGCCGATTTCATGCGTGAACGCCCAATTCAGCCGTCGCGCTTGCGAAACGCGGCTTCGCCGGCGTCCGACACCGCGACCCATGTCGGGTCGGGCGCGGCGTCGGGGACGTAAGCGTCGTGCCAGTTCCACCACTTGTAGGGTCGGCTCTGCGGATAGCCCTCCGGCGAGTCCTCCCATGTCTCCTGGCGCCCGAGCGCCGTCATGTCGAGGTAGCTCCAGACGGTGCCCATCGCCTCGTCGCCGCGGCTGTTGATGAAGTAGGTGCGAAAGACGCGCTCGCCGTCGCGGATGAACGCGTTGTGGCCGTGCCATTCATCCACCCCGAAATCGGCGTCGAAGCTGTCGGTGATGGTGACCCAGGGAATGTCCCAGCCCATCCGCGCCTTCAGGCGCGCGATGTCGGCCTGCGGCGCACGCGACGCATAGACGAGGGTCGTGTCGCGTGCGTTCAGGTGGGCGAGGTGGGAGACCTGGTCGGCGCCGAGCGAACAGCCGATGCAGCCATGCTCCGGCCAGCCATGCACGCCGGGCTCGAAGAAGGCGCGGTAGACGATCAGCTGACGGCGGCCCGCGAACAAGTCGAGCAGGCTCGCTTTGCCCCCGGGCCCGTCGAACATATATTTCTTTTCCACCGCAACCCACGGCATCCGCCGTCGCTCGGCGGCGAGCGCGTCACGCGCGCGGGTCAGGGCCTTCTCCTTGACGAGAAGCTGCTCGCGCGCAGCCTCCCACGCTTGCGGCGACACGATCGGTGGCGTCTTCATGGCGTGCTGTCCTTCTTTCCGGATCTTCTCAGGCGATGTCATCGTGGTCATGGCAAATCTCCGCATGCGAGCGATGGCGCGTGTCGTCGGGCGGGAACGCGATACCGTTCACGGCCGATCGCTCGCTGTTGGTCATGAGATGCTTCTGCCACCGGCCGTCGAAAGGTGGGAGTGACAAGTGTGGCGGGATTATCCGTCTCTTCGTGGCGCTTGAAGCTATGCAGGAAGTATTTCCGTAGACGCTGGAACCTATCGGCAGGTATTTCGAGCGTGTCCACAAAGCGTCGCGACGAAGCTGCTCGCCACGGGCGATGAGTTGGCAGATTCGAGCGACGCGGGTAATGTGCGCGCGAATGTCGAACCGTCCTGCCGGTATCGCGGTCCGCCTCGTTCTCACATTTCCATTCACCAAGGAGCATCCGTAGCGAAACATTCCCAACCCAAGGAGGGCGACTGCAATGAGAAGCATCGTTGTTGCATATCGGACCGCTTTGTTGCTGGCGATCTTCGCCGCCGCCGAACCCGCGCTCGCCGCGGATACGTTCATCCTGGCGACCGGGCGCAGGGACCCGCGGATCTACGCGATCGACTTCAAGGCCGCGTTGCGAACGCCGAACGACAGGACGCCCAACGCCATCGTGAGCCGGTCCAAGGTCCAGGTGGATCGCCTCGACGGAACGCCGCTCGGCGACCCCGCCAACATCGTGCTCAGCGAGGATCGCCGCACCGCCTATGTGATCAATCACCACGGCGCGGTGAACAACGCCGAGTTCCTCCAGCATGGCGGACGCGGCAGCGTTGCGGTGATGGACGTGAAGAAGATGCTCGATCCGCGGGCCGACAATACCGACGCCGCTCTGCGGCAGTCCTACGACAGCGGTTATTTCGGCGCGGTCGGCCTCCTGCTCCTGCCCGACCTGCTGCTGGTGAGCCACTCGGAGAACTGGCTGACCGAGGACGGCTCCAACCGCATCAGCCTGATCGATCGAACGACCGGCAGCCGCGTGGGACAGATCGAGATGGCGCTCGGCCACCCGACACACGCGTGCCCCGCCTTTCCCGTCCCCTTCGTTTCACCCACGCCGCCGCCCGTCGTTCCTTTCCTGAGCCCTGACCCGCAATTCGGCTGCTGGCCGGATCCGGAGTTCCTCGCTTTGGGGAACGGCAGCGACGGCAAGACCTATCTCTTCTCCGGCAACGCCGGCACCGAGGACGTCGCGGTGATGGACCTGCAGCGCGCGCTCGCGGGCGTTCCGGTGGTGGAGGTCGCGCCCCGCATTCCGGTTCAGACCGGGCCTTTCGGCATCAAGGCGAGCCCGAACGGCAAGCTCATCGCGGTCACCGCGCGCGAGAGCGCGAAGATCGACTTCGAAGGCAACACCATCTCGATCATCGACGTGGACCGCGCCCGCGCGGGCGCCCCGGGCGCCGAGCTCGCCCGCGTGCGCGTTGGTACCGATGACCCGGCCGGCCAGGCACGGCCGTTCACGGTCGCCTGGACGCCCGACGGGAGCCAGATCATCGTCGCCAATTATCGCACCAACAATGTATCGATCGTCGATGTGCGCCGCGCGCTGGCGCACGACCCGCGCGCGGAGGTCGCCCGCATCCCGGTGACGCGGCTGCCGGACCCGGACGGCATCGTGCGGCCGGGCAACCCGAAGGGCACGGCCGTCACCGCGGACGGACGCTACGCCGTCGTCTCCGGCGGGCCGCGCCTCGATCCCAGCGCGCCGCCGAGCGGGACGGTGTGGATCATCGATCTGCAGAAACGCGCGGTGGTCGCGACCGTCACCGGCGTCGGCAACGATCCCTACGGCCTCACGATCCTGGAGGACAAGCCGGATTGACGGCGCCTGCGCGCGCCACCCTGACGGACGAACGCGAGGCGCCGGCCGCGGGCGTTGCCGGATCGGCACGCCCATGGCTGCCGCCTGGGCGGAAGTCTGCTATTATTGGGCGACCAGTTCATTCCAAGGGAGGCCCAAGTGAGCAAAGAAACTTTCGACCGGCGTGACGTCGTCAAGCTGATGGCCGCGGCCGGCGCCAGCGTCCCAGCGGCGCGCGCGTTGTGGCCCGATGCGGCCCATGCGGCCGGCGCGGCCGCCTACGATCCCGCGGCCCGGTTCGAGCTGGACGTCAAGGAGGTCGAGTTCCGCCGCAACGCCGCCGGCCGCATGCTGATGGCGCGGATCTACCAGCCGAAAGGGCCCGGCCCCTTCCCCACCGTTCTCGATCTGCACGGCGGCGCGTGGAACCGGAAGGACCGGCTCGCCGAAGAGCCGATGGACCGCGCGCTGGCGGCGAGCGGCCTCCTGGTCGTCGCCATCGACATGACGCTCGCGCCCGACGCGCCCTACCCGGCCTGCGTGCAGGACGCCAACTACGCGGTGCGCTGGCTGAAACAGAATGCCGCGCAATGGAACGGCGACGGTTCGAAGATCGGCGTCTACGGCTCATCGAGCGGCGGCCACGTGGCGGAGCTTCTCGGGATGCGTCCGCGCGACCCGCGCTACAGCGCGATTCCGCTCGCGGGCGCGCCGGACGTCGATGCCAGCGTCGCCTA
>DATBBS010000080.1:0-2302 GCA_036270895.1 Xanthobacteraceae bacterium | reverse complement strand
CGGCGCATCGGCCCAGCAGCCGCCGCTCGACGACACGCAGAAGCTCGGGCAGAGCCTGTTCGTCCAGTCCTGCGGGGTCTGCCACCTCAAGCCGCAGCTCACGGCGGTGCAGTTCGCGCCGGCGCTCTCGCGCGAGTCGCTCGGCGGGCAGGAAGACGTGATGCGCCAGGTGATCGCCAACGGCACGCCGCGCATGCCCGGCTTCAAGCATCATTTCGATTCAACGCAGATCGCCGCCATCGCGGCCTATCTCAAGACCGTGCCGGCGCAGCAGGCGGCGCCGCCGCCCCTGCGCGTGCGCGAAAATTCGCGCGACGCCGATTGATCATGAGCTCGCCCACCCACACGCCTCATCCTGAGGCGCCTGCCGACGGCAGGCGTCTCGAAGGATGGGCGCGGGGCACCGCTCTCGCCTATGGCCCATCCTTCGAGACGCGGCCCTGCTGGCCGCTCCTCAGGCTGAGGCACAACAAACAAGAAATGAATCACCCCAAGGGAGACATGCCATGCGAAGCGCGAATGTGACATTGGCGGCGTTGCTCGCCACGCTTGTTTCGACCACGTGCCTGGTGCCCGCGCGGGCGGCGGACGCCATCCTGTCGGGCAGCATCGCGGCGGCCTCGGGCGAGAAGATGGGCGGCGTCACGGTATCGGCGAAAGCCGAGGGCGCGACCATCACCACCTCGGTCTATACCGACGACAGCGGCAGCTATTATTTTCCGCCGCTGCCCGCCGGCAAATACCACGTCTGGGCGCAGGCGCTGACCTACGGGACGGCCGACGCACAGGTCGACCTCGCCGCCAACCAGGCGCAGGATTTCAAGCTCGCGCCGCTCAAGGACTATGTGCGCCAGCTGCCCGGCGACCTGATCATCGCGGCGCTGCCGGAAGACACCGAGCACGACAAGAAGATGAAGCGTCTGGTGCGCAACAACTGCACCAGCTGCCACACGCCGAGCTACACGCTGCAGCACAAGTTCGACGAGGCCGGCTGGACGGCGATCATCGACCTGATGAAGATGGTCAATGTCTCCGGCATCTATCAGGGCGAGAAGGCCAAGCCCAACGGGTTGCTCGACTTCAACGAGAAGGAGCTCGCCGCCTACCTGGCGCGCGCGCGCGGCCCGGGCGAGAGCTCGATGAAATTCGTCACGCCCGCGCGCCCCTCGGGCGAGGCGGCGCGTGTCGTTTTTCGGGAATACGACGTGCCGCCGGACGCCGACAACGCACCGGTGCGCCAGAATGACGGCCACGACTGGTCGCTCGGCACGCCCTCGCGCATCGGCTCGCTGGTCCATGACGCCTGGTCGGACCTCGACGGCAATCTGTGGTTCACCTCCAACGTGCCGAACCGCCACGTCACGGTCGGCCGCATCGACACGAAGACGGGCGCGGTCAAGTTCCTGAAGGTGCAAGGCGCCAACGGGCTCGCCGCCAACACCCATGGCATGTTCCGCGACAAGGACGGGAACCTGTGGTTCGACGTCAATCCGGGCAAGCGCGGCCTCGCCAAGCTCGATCCCAAGACCGAGAAGATCGCCGTCTATATCCCGCCGGAGGGCGTGTCGCCGACCGGCGGTGCGGTGACGGTCGACATCGACCCCAAGGGCAACATCTGGGCGTCGTCGCCGGTCGGTGCGCTGCGCTTCGACCCGAAGACCGAGGCCTTCACCGAGTTCAAGTCGCTCACCTACAAGACCGCGAACGGCACCGGCGTCACCTACGGCGCGGCGGCCGACCGCGACGGCAACGGCTGGTGGGCCGAGATGACGCTCGACATCATCGGCAAGGGCGATCCCGCGACCGGCAAGTCGACCGAGCTCAAGCTGCCGCCGGTCGAGCCGGAGCTGCAGCGCGTGAGCGCCGACGAGCGGAAGTTCTACGACGGCTTCCACCAGCCCGACTTCAACACGCCGCTGCCCTGGTCGCAGGGGCCGCGCCGGATGGGCACCGACAAGAACGACGACGTGCTGTGGATCGGCAACTCCTGGGGCGGCAGCCTCACGCGGGTCAACACCAAGACGATGGAGACGTCCTTCGTGCCGCTGCCGGGCGCCATGCAGCCCTACCACATCGCGGTCGACACGAAGCACAACGCCTGGCTCAACGTGTGGATGACCGACCGGATCCTGCGCTACGACCCGTCGAGCCAGACCTGGGCGACCTTCGACCTGCCGACCCGCGGCTCCGAGGCGCGTTACATCTCGGTGACCGAGCACACCGGCGCGCTGCAGGTGGTGGTGCCCTATTCGCGCACCAGCAAGGTCGCGGTGATGAGCTTCCGCAGCGAGGCGGATCTCGC
>DATBBS010000079.1:0-20501 GCA_036270895.1 Xanthobacteraceae bacterium | reverse complement strand
TGCCTGATCTGCGTCACCCTTCAGTCCGACAACTTCGCTCTTTCCCAAATGAAACTGGCTCGCATGCTGATGGTGGGCAAAGATAGCGGGCACACTGCGATTGATATGCTTGGGCACGAGCAGGAAGGACCTGACGCGCTCGTCGGCCTCCACTGCGTATTCGATGGTCTCTCGCATGTACCGGCCACAATCGGCTGCTTCCAGAAGAACGGCATCAAGTGGGCATCGGACTGGAAAGGGGCCAAGGAGCCGTTTCAAATCATCGCGATCCATGATCTCCAGCATCGGACCAAGCGTCCGCTTGTCAATAGCGTGCTCGGGTCTCGGACCGGCTGTTTGGCTGGTCGCTCATCCTCTACTTGCGGCGCCGCATGAGTCTGGAGCTGGCCCTTCTCAGACCTCCCGCGATGTCCGCTTTTGGGCCGCCGTTGGGGGACAAGCGGGCATCAAAGCCGCCTCGCCGGGCTTCCTGATTTATGAATACACGCCCTAGAGCGGGATGACGTTTCGAAGAAAAGTCATCTTGCTCTAGAATGATTGCGCCCGGGCCGACAGGCCGGCGTCGATGACGGCGACCGAGCCGCTGGTGTAGCCGGAATGCCCGGAGGCGAGGAACGCGATGGCGGCGCCGATCTCCTCCGCGCTCGCGGCGCGCCCGAAGGGCAGCGGCTTGAACAGGTCGCGCCAGTTCTCCGCGTCGCCGGTGCGGTCCTGCGCCTTCTTGCGCATCAGGTTGACCAGGCGTTCGGTCGCCACCGGGCCCGGGCTGACCGCCACCACGCGCACGCCGTCGCGCACGCTGATGCTGCCGAGCGACTGCGTGAAGGCGGTCAGTGCCGCATTGCCGGCGACCCCGCAGATATACTCCGGATCGTGCGTCTGGGCCGCGTTGCCGACCACATTGACGATGACGCCGGCGCGGCGCGACTTCATCAGCGCATAGAACGCCCGGCACATGTTGACGTAGCCGAAGACCTTGAGGTCCCAGGCGGCGCGCCATGTCGCCTCGTCGACGTCGAGCAGCTGGCCGCCCGGAATGGCGCCCGCATTGTTGACCAGGATGTCGATGTGGGGGAAATCCTTCGCGAGCCGCGTGACATTCCGGCTGTCCGAGAGGTCGGCCGGCACGATCTCGACCGACACATCCGGGTTGCGCGCGAGGGATGTCTTGGCGCGCGCGAGATCGCCGGCGCTGCGCGCGACCAGAACGAGATGGCAGCCTTCCGCCGCCAACGCATCGGCCGCCGCGCGGCCGATCCCTTTCGACGCGCCGGTGATCAAGGCAGTCTTGCCGGCGAGCTTGAGATCCATGGGGCTGTCCTCGCGACCGCCGGGAAGGAACACTCCGGCGCGCCCGAACTATGCCGGCCGCCGTCAGGGTCCGCAACACGCCGGAGCTGAGCCCGGCGACGACAGCAAATGCTTGGCCGTCCGGTGATGCAGATTGCGGAGCGCGCCAAACATGACTCTTGACAGCGTTTTGCGGTTTCGTTCTTGGCAGAATTCGGAAAATCTGATATAGGAGAAAATACATAGTTGGAATTGCGCCCGGCGGCCACAATGCCGGGCGTTTTTATGAGAGCGACATGTCTCACGCATCGTGTCCCGCGCCACCGCGCCCAAATGAAAGCAAACACATGGACCGCCTCGGGCGGTCCTTTTGTTTGGAGATGCGCGGGACCGCCCAGGACGGCCGGCCCTTGAGAGGTGTGTGGCCTGCAGATTCCCTGTTGTTTGCAGGGAATCGCCTGGAGCGCAGCCGGAGCGCAGCCCGTCATTGAGACTCGGACGCGGTGGGTGCTCTAGCCCCGTCCCGCCGCCGCGATCATACGGCGGATGCCCTCGCGGTGATCCACCTGCGGGGCGAAGCCGAAATCGCGCCGCGCCGCCGCGGTATCGAGCGGTCCGCGCGCCGCCCGTGGGCGCGTCTCGTCGATGACCAGCCGGACCGGTTCGTCCCGCGCGGCCGCGGCCGCGATCTGCGCCAGCGCGACCTGCTCGGGATAGGCCACGTAATAGACGAGCTGGCGCCGGGTCGTGCAGAAGGCGGCCACGACCGTCGCTTGCGCCGCGTCGTCGACATAGACATAGGGCCAGTCCGTCGCCGGCTCTACGTGAGCGTCGCGACCGGCCAGCGCGGCGGCGACGATGTCGTCAATCACCGACTGGGTCTGCCGGCCCGGCCCATAGATGGTGGTGAAGCGCAGAGCGCAGAGGTCGAGCGGAACCTTGCGCCACAGCGCGCGCAGCACCATCTCGACCGCGGCCTTCGAGCCCCCATAGGGGCTCGTCGGCCGTAACGGAAAATCCTCGCCGATCGGCTGGTCCTGGTAGAAATCGCCGATCGCCGACACCGACGAGCAGTAGACGAATGTCACGACGCGGCTCGCAATGGCAGCCTGCAGCAGGTTGAGGGTGCGGCCCACATTGATGTCGATCACACGCTCGGGCGCGTCGGGCAGCACCATGGGTCCTGAGACTCCGCCCGCATGGATGACGTGCGTCACCTGCTCGGCGGCCAGCAGCGCCGCCAGACGTGCGCGATCGCCGAGATCGTCGACGATGTGCCGCATCGCCGGATCCGGCGCCGGCATCGGGTCGAGCCCGATCACGCGATGACCTGCGGCGGCGAGGCGCGGCGCGATCGCGCGGCCGAGAAAGCCGCTCGCGCCGGTCAGCAGGACGACGGAGGGCATCTTGGTTCACCCTTTGGGACCAAACGCCGTCAAAGAAGTCGGCGCGACCATACGGGTCCGCTCAACCGCCGGTGCGGATCACCTGGATGTCGAGATCGCGGATCTTCTTGCGCAGCGTGTTGCGGTTCACTCCCAACAGGTCGGCGGCGCGAATCTGGTTGCCGCGGGTCGCCGCCAGGGCGGCCGACAGGAGCGGGTATTCGACCTCGCGCAGGATGCGGTGGTAAAGGCCGGGCGGCGGCAGGCCGTCGCCGAAGTCGCCGAAATAGCGCGACAAGTGGCGCTCGACCGCGCCCGCCAGGCTCTCGTCGGCGCGCGGCTCGTCGCCCGCGACCGGCATCGCCGGCTGGGCGAGCTCGCCCTCGATGACGGCGGCGGAGATCGTTTCCTGCGGATAGAGCGCGGCGAGCCGCCGCGCGAGGTTCTCCAGCTCGCGCACGTTGCCGGGCCAGCGGTGGCGTTTGAGCCGATCGATGGCGGTCGGCTCGATCTGCTTGGGCGGCAGGCCCTCGCGCTCGGCCACGCCGAAGAAATGACGAATGAGGTCGGGCACGTCCTCGACCCGCTCGCGCAACGGCGGCAACCGGATCGGCACCACGTTGAGGCGAAAGAACAGGTCCTCGCGGAAAAGTCCCTGCTGAATGAGGATCCGCAAATCCTTGTTGGTGGCCGCAACGATCCGCACATCCGTCTTGATCGCGGTCCGCCCGCCGACCGTCGTATACTCGCCCTGCTGGAGAACGCGCAGCAGCCGGGTTTGCGCTTCCATCGGCATGTCGCCGATCTCATCGAGAAACAGCGTACCGCCCTCGGCCTGCTCGAAACGGCCGGAACTGCGGGTATTCGCGCCGGTGAAGGCGCCCTTCTCATGGCCGAACAACTCGGATTCGATCAGATCGCGCGGGATCGCCGCCATGTTGATGGCGACGAAGGGGCCGCTGCGCCGCTTGCCGTAATCATGCAAGGCGCGCGCGACCAGTTCCTTGCCGGTGCCGGACTCGCCGGAGATCATCACCGTGAGGTCGGTCTGCATCAGGCGCGCCAGCACGCGGTAGATGTCCTGCATGGCGGGCGAACGCCCGACCAGCGGAATGGAGTCGAACTCCTCGACCTTCGGAGGGGCCGGAGGCTTCTCCTTGGGCTCGGAGAGGGCGCGGCCGACGATCGAGATCAGCTCCTTGAGGTCGAACGGCTTGGGCAGGTACTCGTAAGCGCCGCGCTCGGACGCGCGGATCGCCGTCATGAAGGTATTTTGCGCGCTCATGACGATGATCGGCAGATCGGGTCGCAGCTTCTTGATGCGCGGCAGCAGGTCGAAGGCGTTCTCGTCCGGCATCACCACGTCGGTGATGACGAGGTCGCCGTCGCCCTGGCTGACCCACCGCCACAGCGTCGCCGCGTTGCTTGTCAAACGCACCTCGTAGCCGGCACGCGACAGCGCCTGATTGAGGACGGTGCGGATCGCTGCATCGTCATCGGCTACCAGTATGCTTCCCGCTGGCATTTGCGTCCTCTCAGGTTCCGCCGCCCGGCTCGGCGTCGTCACCCGTGAATTTGGGCATCAAAACGCGAAAGATCGTCCGTCTTGGTTGCGACTCGCATTCGATGATCCCGCCGTGATCGCCGATGATCTTGGCGACCAATGCAAGTCCGAGACCACTGCCGGTCGGCTTGGTCGTCACGAAGGGATCGAAAAGATGCGGCAACAAGTCCTCCGGCACGCCGGGGCCGTTGTCCTTGACGCAGAATTCGAGCGGCAGCGACACCCGCGTCTTGCTGCCGGGCAGCGACAGGCGCACGCCCGGGCGGAACGCGGTCGAGAGCTGGATCTCGCCGTCGCTCGCCCCCTCCCCGATCGACTCGGCGGCGTTCTTCACCAGGTTGAGGAACACCTGGATGAGCTGGTCGCGGTTGGCCAGCACGGACGGCAGGGAGGGATCGTAATCCTCGACGAACCTGATGTGGCGCGCGAAGCCCGATTGCGCCAGCCTTTTCACATGCTCGAGCACCGCATGGATATTCACCCGTTCGCGCGCGACCGGCCGCTCGTCGGCGAAGACCTCCATGCGGTCGACCAGCTTCACGATGCGGTCGGCCTCCTCGCAGATCAACCGCGTCAGCGTGCGGTCTTCCTCCCCGGCCGCCTGCTCGAGCAGTTGCGCGGCGCCGCGAATTCCGGACAGCGGATTCTTGATCTCATGGGCCAGCATGGCGGCGAGCGCGATCACCGAGCGCGCCGCGCCGCGATGGGTGAGCTGGCGGTCCATCTTGTCCGCCATGGTCCGTTCCTGGAGCATGACCACGACGAAGCCGGGCTGTTCCGGCACCGGCGCCACGTGCAGGTCGACGATGCGTTCGCCCGCGAGACGCGGCGAGCTGAGATCGACCTTGTATTCGTTGACGGCCGCGCCGCGACTGCGGACCTGCTCGATCAGCGCGAGCAGCGGCGATCCGAAGGGCACCAGATCGCGCATCGCGTTCCGGCGCAGCAGCGACACCGATACTTCGAAGAAGGATTCCGCCGCCACATTGGCGTCGGCGATCTTGCCGTCCTGCCCGATCACGATCACGGGATGCGGCAGCGAGTTGAGCACGGCTTCGGCCGCGCCCGGCAGCTGCGATGGGTGGCGCTCGGCGAGGCTCACGCCGCCTCCCTCCAGCCGAATGCCGAGAAGGCATCCGCGAGGCCGCCCTTGACGGCGCGCGGGTTATCCGTGGTGAGCACGTGCGTGCGCCATTGCCGCAAGAGCGCATCAGGGACGCCGCATGTCTCGGCCGCGGCGTCGAGCGCCCAGCCGAGATGCTTGCGCGCATGGCGCAGACCGATCCGCAACCCGTGATGGGCGAGCAATTCCTCATAGAGGTCGGTCACGATCGCGAGCTGACGATCGAGCGCCGGCGGCGCCTCGCGCCGGCCGGTCGCCAGGAAAGTCGCGACCTGGCCGGGAAACCAGGGGCGGCCCTGGGCGCCGCGGCCGATCATGACGGCGTCGGCGCCCGAGCCGGTGAGCGCGGCGGCCGCATCCTCGAAGGTGGTCACGTCGCCGTTGACGACGACCGGAATGGCGACGCTGTCCTTGACGGCGCGCACCGCGACCCAGTCCGCCTTGCCTTTGTAGAACTGGCAGCGGGTGCGCCCATGCACCGTGATGAGACGGATGCCGGCAGCCTCGGCGCGGCGTGCGAGCTCCGGGGCGTTGATCGAACGCTCGTCCCAGCCGAGCCGCATTTTAAGCGTGACCGGAACCGATACCGCCGCGATGGTCGCGTCGATCAGCGTCAAGGCATGATCGAGGTCGCGCATCAGCGCCGAGCCGGCGGCGCCGTTGGTCACGTGCTTGGCAGGGCAACCCATGTTGATGTCGACGACTTGTGCGCCGGCCGCCTCGGCGATGCGGGCGCCTTCGGCCATCCATTGCGCCTCGCAGCCTGCGATCTGCACCACATGCAGCCCGACGCCCTGGCCCTCCACGCGCAAGCGGACGTCGGGGCGGCCCCTGGCGAGCGCCGCACAGGCGGCCATCTCGGAAACCACGAGCCCGGCGCCCAGCCGTACGGCGACGCGACGAAACGGCGCGTCGGTCACGCCCGACATCGGGGCCAGAAGCACGGGGTTCGGTAAGTCAAGCTGACCGATTCGAAGGGGTGACAGGCTGATGGCCCCTGGCGCTTTTGTTTGCACGCGTATTTGCCCACCTTTTAGGCTTATTCTCACTCTGCATAGAGATTAGCCAATTTTCCGCCCAACGCAAGTGCTGCATTGCAACATTGTGAATATCCCGGCCGAACGCCTGAGCGCTGGCCGAAGCGGGAATTCGTTGTATCCAGTGCCGGCCCGGCGCTAAATCCGGGCACACAGAGGCGAGGAACGCATGACGGGGAATGTGGCGGCGGTCGTGGTGGCGGGCGGGCGTGGCCTGCGGGCGGGCGGCGACGTCCCCAAGCAATACCGCACGCTCGGCAACATTCCGGTCCTGCGCCAGAGCCTTGCGGTCTTCGCCGCCCATCGCGAGATCGCCTGGGTGCAGCCGGTCATCCACCGCGACGATGGCGACTTCTATGCCCGGGCGGCCGAGGGACTGAGCGTCCTTCCGCCGACCTTCGGGGGGGCCACCCGGCAGGGCTCGGTGCGGGCCGGCCTCGAGGCCTTGCGCGACCGCCACCCGGCGATCGTCCTGGTGCATGATGCGGCGCGGCCCTTCGCATCCCCCGCCCTGGTGTCGCGTGCCATCCAGGCGGCCGCGGGCGGCGCGGCGATCCCCGGTGTGGCGATGACCGACACCATCAAGGAGGTCGATTCCGCCGCCCGGGTGGTGCGCACCCTTGAGCGCGCCAGCCTGCGCGGTATCCAGACCCCGCAGGCCTTTGGGTTCGACGCCTTGCTCGCCGCCCATCGCAAGGCACTCGCGGCGGGCCGTGACGACTTCACCGACGATGCCGCGCTGGCCGAATGGGCCGGCATGACGGTCGATGTGTTCGATGGCGAGCCCGGCAACATCAAGCTCACCACGCCGGAGGATTTTTCCGAGGCCCAGTCCCGCGAGCTTGCCGCGCTCGGCGATATCCGGACTGGCAACGGCTATGACGTCCACGCCTTCGCGGACGGCGATCACGTATGGCTCGGAGGCGTGAAAATTCCGCACGAGCGCGGGCTTTCCGGTCACTCGGACGCGGATCCCGGCCTCCATGCGCTGGTCGACGCCATCCTCGGCGCACTCGCGGACGGCGATATCGGGGCGCATTTTCCGCCCAGCGATCCGCGGTGGAAAGGCGCTTCGTCGGATCGCTTTCTGCAATTCGCCGTGGAACGCGCGCGGGCGCGCGGCGGCCGCGTCGTCCATCTCGATCTCACCGTCGTGTGCGAAGCCCCGAAAATCGGCCCGCATCGCGACGCCATGCGGGCGCGCATCGCGCAGATCGCAGGCCTCTCCATCGACCGGGTCGGCGTCAAGGCGACCACCAGCGAGCAACTCGGTTTCACCGGGCGGCGCGAAGGCATCGCCGCGCTGGCGACCGCGACCGTCCGCTTGCCGTGGACGCCGTGACATGATCGAGCGCGACATCGGCGAGGCCGCCAAGCGCGTGCTCGTACTCTGCCGTAAACGGCACTGGATGGTCGCGACCGCGGAGTCCTGCACCGGTGGGCTGGTGGTTGCGGCCCTCACTGAGATCGCCGGATCCTCCGACGTCGTGGACCGCGGCTTTGTCACCTATTCGAACGCGGCCAAGCAAAGCACGCTCGGCGTGAGGTCGGCGACGCTGAAAAAATTCGGTGCCGTGAGCCGGGAAACCGCGCACGCCATGGCGGCCGGCGCGCTCGCGAATTCAGATGCCCAACTGGCGGTTGCGATCACCGGCATCGCGGGTCCCGGCGGGGGATCGCGCGCAAAGCCGGTGGGCCTCGTGCATTTCGCGGCCGCGGCGCGTGACGGGCGGCGCCTCCACCGCGCCAGGCGTTACGGCAAGATCGGACGGCGCAGGGTGCGGCTCAAATCGGTTGTCGAGGCGCTGGCCATGCTCGAGCTATTGGCGAGCGGCGCTCAGGTCTGAGCGCGGCCCGCATAGATCTGGTCCGCCCGCCGCTCGAAGGCGTCCGCAAAACGGCGAAACACCGCCTCGAACATCGCCCCCATCACGAAGGCCAGGGCGCGGCTGCGGAATTCGTAATGCAGGTAGAACTCGACGTCGCAGGCGCGCTCGCCCGCCGCGCGAAAGCTCCAGCGATTTTCCAGCCGGTGAAACGGGCCGCTGAGATAGTCGACAAGGATCTGGAGTGCCGCCCGGTCGAGCGTGACGCGGGTCGTGAAGGTCTCCTGAATCAGCTTGTAGGCGATCGTCATTTGGCAGACCACCGTGTCGCGCCCGCGCTCGTCGCGGCCGCGCCGCTGCACCTTCAGCGACCGGCAGAAGGCCACGAATTCCGGATAGCGTTCGACGTCCGCCACGAGATCGAACATGTCGGCGGCGCCGTGCCGCACGCGACGTTTGGTCGAGAATTGCGGCATGATCAGCGATCGGCGGCTCGCGCGGCCCTGAGCCTGGCGAAATCCTCTCCCGCATGGTGGGAGGAGCGGGTCAGCGGCGACGCCGCCACCATCGAAAACCCCTTCGCATAGGCGATCGTCTCGAGCGCCTTGAACTCGTCGGGCGGTACGAAGCGCTCGACCGCGTGATGCTTGCGCGTCGGCTGGAGATATTGGCCGATGGTGAGGAAGTCGACGTCGGCGGAGCGCAGGTCGTCCATCACCTGGAGCACCTCATTGCGGGTCTCGCCCAGCCCCACCATGATGCCCGACTTGGTGAACATTTGCCGGTCCAGCTCCTTCACCCGCTGCAACAGGCGGATCGAGTGGAAATAGCGCGCGCCCGGCCGCACCGTGAGATATCGCGACGGCACCGTTTCGAGATTGTGGTTGAACACGTCGGGCTTGGCCGCAACCACGACATCGAGCGCTCCGTCCTTGCGCAGGAAATCGGGGGTCAGCACCTCGATCGTAGTGGCCGGGCAACGTGTCCTGATGGCGCGGATGGTGTCGGCGAAATGGCGCGCCCCGCCGTCGGCGAGGTCATCGCGGTCGACCGACGTCACCACGATATGGGCGAGCCCGAGCTTGGCCGTCGCGTCCGCGACCCGATCGGGTTCGGCGGGATCGAGCGGCCCCGGCAGCCCGGTGCGGACGTTGCAGAAAGCGCAGGCGCGGGTGCAGGTGTCCCCCATGATCATGAAGGTCGCGTGCTTCTTCTCCCAGCACTCCCCGATATTGGGACAGCCCGCCTCCTCGCACACGGTATGCAGCCCGTGATCGCGGACGATCGCCTGGGTCTCCGCGTAACCGCGCGACACCGGCGCCTTGACACGGATCCAGTCGGGCTTCTTGAGCACGGGCTGGTCCGCGCGACCCACCTTCTCGGGATGACGCGGGCCGTTGATGGTGTCGAGCACGACGACCATGGCTTCCTCGATCTTGACCGCGTGTGTTCCGAGGACGTTGAATCGGAAGACGCCGCAAGTGGTTACTTACGCACCGCCGAGCCCTCCGGCAAGGCGTCGCTCAGGCGCGGCGGAGCGCAGGCCAGAGCAACAGCGGGATGGCGGCAGCCCCATGGCATGGCTCTGTTTTATGTAGGATCATAGCATGGCGCTGTTCGCGCCCATCATCCCCACCCCCGCTTTTGTTGTGAGGAAATCGCATGACCTATCCGAGCCTGATCGCGGAAACTGTTTCGTTCCGCGGCCATAAGGGCGATCAAGGCGAGGCCTATTCGGCGCGCCCGACCCGGGCGGGGAAATTCCCCGGTGTCGTCGTCATCCACCATATGCCCGGCTGGGACGAGTGGATCACGGAGGTGGTCCGCAAGTTCGCCCATCATGGCTTTGCGGCCATCTCGCCCCATCTCTATTTCCGCGACGGACCCGGCAACCCGGACGACGTCGGGGCGCGCGTGCGCGCGGCGGGCGGCGTGCCCGACGAGCAGGTGGTCGGCGACGTCGCCGGCGCCATGGCGTTACTGCGCGCGCAACCAAGCCACAACGGTAAGATCGGCACCATCGGCTTCTGCTCGGGCGGCCGCCATGCCTATCTGTGCGGGTGCCGGATTCCCGACCTCGACGCCGTGGTGGATTGTTGGGGCGGCAATGTCGTCGTCGACGACAAATCGCAGCTCAACGCCAAGCGCCCGGTGGCGCCGATCGACCTGACCGAGCAATTGCGCGCACCGTTGCTCGGCATCTTCGGCAATGACGACCAGAATCCCAATGCCGACCAGGTGAACCGCACCGAAGCGACGCTGAAGCGGCTTGGAAAGACCTACGAATTCCACCGCTACGACGGTGCCGGGCATGCCTTCTTCAACACCAGTCGCCCCGCCCATCGTCCCGAGCAGGCCGCCGACGGGTGGGAGAAGGTCTTTGCCTTCCTGCGCAAACATCTGGCCGCGTGAAAACGATCGAACCCAAACTCAAGCCAAGAGGTGATCCATGTGTTCCTACATCGTCGAGAAGGCCCGCCTGTCGGGCAGCGCCAAGGGCGCGAGCGGCTGGATGCGGATCGACACTGCCAATGTCTATTTCGACCACCCGTATCATGCTCCCTTCGACCACGCGCTCGGGATCGACTTCGTGTGCGAGGCCGACGGCGCGCGCGAGCGTGTGGCGGTGGAGATTTCGGCACAATCGGCCCGGGAGCTGGTGAAATCGATCCTGGCGGCGCTCGCGAGCGGCGAGCAGGCGCACGCGCAAGCGGCGGAGTAGACCGCTGGGCGGCGCCGGATCCAGCAAGGCGTCAAAACGCGCCCGCAGCCTGCTTCCACACCGATTTTCGGTGACCCGCGTTGGAACCAACCGTTGCGGACCGTGGTTACCTTCTCTGACCTAAGTGACTCAGGAGGCACCCCATGGCCCAGGCGGTTACCGGTCTCGACACCCACACACCTCCCATGGTCCGCAGGATCGCGGTCGCGGATATCAAAGATGCCCTGGCCAAGGGCATTGATGATTTCCGGGCGATTCCCAGTCATGCGGTGTTTCTCAGCCTGATCTATCCCATTGTCGGGCTCATCTTGATCCAGCTCGCTCTCGGCGGCGCCGTGATGACGCTCGTCTTCCCGATCGCGGCGGGATTTGCCCTGGTGGGCCCGTTCGCGGCGCTCGGCCTTTACGAGCTTTCCCGACGGCGCGAGCAAGGCCTCGACTGCACGGCCGGACACGCCTTCGACGTCTTCCGATCGCCGTCGTTCGGCGCCATCGCGATGCTGGGTCTCTTTCTCACGGTGGTCTTCCTGGTCTGGCTCGCCATTGCGCAGGCAATCTACCAGGCGAATTTCGGATACGCGGCGCCCGCATCGGTGACCGCATTTCTGCGCGACGTCTTCACGACTTCGGCGGGCTGGACGCTCATCATCGTCGGCAACCTGGTCGGCTTCCTGTTCGCCCTCATGGTGCTGGTGGTCAGCGCGGTGTCGTTCCCGCTCCTGCTCGACCGGCCCGTCGGCGCCTCGGCCGCGGTGCTCACCTCGTGCCGGGCGGTGGCCGCGAATCCCGGCCCGATGGCGCTGTGGGGCCTCATCGTCGCGGCCAGCCTTGCGATCGGCTCGCTGCCGCTACTGTTCGGCCTTGCCGTGGTCATGCCGGTCCTCGGGCACGCCACGTGGCACCTCTACCGCAAGGTCGTCGTGCCGGAGTGAGACGCCGGACCGAGGACAGGCATCCGGTGCGGTTGGGCCGGAGCCTCGGATCCTGTTCGGGGCATTTCTCCTTTCCGCTATTCCGCAGCGTCATTTCGGGCGAGGATGCCATCGCATGTGCGCGCCAGGGCGCGGCCGCATGCCCACTGCCTGGGAGGTGCCCTTGAGGTTCTCTTCGCTTGGTCTTTTGGCCGTCCTCATCACCGCGGCGCCCTCGGCCGCGCAAGTACCTGAGATCCGCCTCGCCCGGCAATTCTCCATGGGCTATCTGCAATTCAACGTCATGGAGCATGAGCGGCTCATCGAGAAGCACGCGCGCGCGCTCGGCCTGCCACAGGTGACGGTATCCTGGGTCACGTTCAACGGTCCCGCCGCTGTCAATGAGGCCCTGCTGTCGGGCGCGGTCGACATCGCGGCGGGCGGGACGCCCGGGCTGCTGGTGCTGTGGTCGCGCACCCGGGGCACGCCGCAAGAGGTGCGCGGCATATCCGCCATGAGCTCGCAGCCCTTCCTGCTCAATACCCGCAACCCCGCCGTCAAGACCGTGGCGGATTTCTCCGATAGCGATCGCATCGCTTTGCCGGCCGTCAAAGTGTCGATCCAGGCCATCACGTTGCAGATGGCCGCCGCCAAGGCCTTCGGCCCCGCCAATTTCGCCAAGCTCGACCCTCTGACGGTCTCGATGGCACCGCCCGATGCCACCATCGCGCTGCTGAGCGGCGGCGGAGAGGTGAACTCGGTGTTCAGCGTGCCGCCGTTTCAGCAGCAGCAGTTGGAGAAGCCCGGCATCACGACGGTCCTCAATTCCTACAACGTGATGGAGGCTCCGCATTCTTTCACGGTGGCCTGGACCTCGGCGCGCTTTCGCGAGCGTAACCCGATCCTCTACAAGGCGCTGATGGCCGCCATGGCGGAGGCGACCGACATCGTCAACCGCGACCGGCGCGCCGCCGCGGCGCTGTGGATCGCGGATTCCAGCTCGAAATTGCCGCTCGATTTCGTCGAGCGCGTGGTCTCTGAGCCGCAGGTGCGCTGGACCTTGGTACCCGAAAACACCATGAAGTTCGCCCGCTTCATGCAGACCACCGGCATGCTCAAGGTCGCGCCGGAGTCCTGGCGAGATTTCTTCTTTCCCGAAATCCACACGCGCGACGGCAGCTGAGCGCCGGCGTGGCACCTGACCGCGAGCGACGACGCGGCAAAATCGGGACCGCGCGCCTTGCGCGAGCATTTGGGAGTTTTTATCATTCGCACCGATCGTTCGATCCTAAGAGCTGATAGCAGGAGCTTGCCCATGAGTGTCGCCAGGCGAGGCATCGTGTTGGCGGCGGTATATGCCTCCTGTGCGGGCTTGCCCGCCCTCGCCCAAGAGGGCATCTCCATCACCGGCACCTACGTGCAAAACGCCGCCTGCAAGGGCGACGGCACCGACCCGGCCGCCAAGCTCGTCCGCATCACCGAGACCGACGTTCATTCGAATTTCGGCGTCTGCACGTTTCTGAAACAGGAACGCGAAGGTAAGACGCTCTCGGCGCAAATGTCATGCAACGGCCCGGGCGGCAACATGCTGCTCGGCGACGTCCGCTTCACGGTCCGCGACGAGAAGACCGTCGAGTTCATCGATCAGGACAACACCTACCATTCGGTCCTTTATCGGTGTCCTCAGAGCGATTCGGCCCGCCAGGCGCCGGCGACCGCGAGCGGTACCCGGTAACATCGTCCGGCCGACGCCAGCGCCGCGTCTAGGCTGCGCCCGCAGCTTCGACCACCGTCGCCTGCGTGGCGCGACCCGCGACATCGCAGCCGGTCGCGGTTTCATAGCCCACCACGCGCAGTGTCCCGGATGCCGCGCACATCTCGACCGCGAGCCGTGTGAAGCGGTTCAGCACCGGCGCGGTGACCCATGAGAAACTGTCTCCCGCGAATGAGCCGGCCCAGTCGGCCAGCGCGCCGCGGCGGCGGCGGCTGGCTTCCCCCGCCTCCGCGCTCGTGCATGTCATCACCCGGTCGGCCCCGATGCGGCCTTCCCAGCCCGGCATGCTCTCGAGCCAATCGTTGGCGGCGCAGGTGGAGGTCCTGCGCGTGAGGTGTCCCGTCTCGGTCCGCTCGATCACGCACCGCTCGCCCGCACCGATGCCGGCCAACGTGTAGATCACCGGCCGGGCGATCGGCGTCGTTTCGAGCCGGATCCGCGCCTGCTCGAAGGTCGCGCAGTCCTCGAACACGTTGCGCAGCAGTTGATCGGGCGGAATATGGCGAATGCGCCAGGTATTCATCGCATTGGCGGCGATGTCGTAGAGCCGCAGCCAGGGATGACGGGTGCGACGCCACAACGGCGCCTGGTTGACGGCGGCCGCGAACCGCCCCGGTGCCATCGCGGTCAGGACGCCGGCATAGCCCGGCCACGTGACGCTGAAGAATTCGCCCGCGAGTCCGCTCATTCTGGCCACGTCGGCGTGGCGGCCAAGCCCCGGAAACGGCCAATCGAGCGTGCGGGCAAGCCAGGGCACCCCGGCATCCTCACGCGCCAGCGCAGTACACCCCCATTGGTAGGACCCGTTCAGCAGCCAGATGCCGGGAAAGCGGAGCGAGGCCGCGATCGCCTCGATATCGGCGACATAGGGCGAGCAGGAGCGGGTGAGCCAGCGCCGCGCCAAGCGGTCCATCAGCGGCAAAACGGGGGCCGCAGCGGCGGGAAACCAGGCCAGGCATTCGTCGCGCAGCGCCTGCGCCCGCAACGCGCCCTCGCGTGCATGCCGAACCGGGCCGCCGTCCCGGACATCGATCACGGCGATCAGCGGCAGCGTCTCGGTTGCGGACTGCGAAAGACTGGACATGAACGACCTTATAGCAAAGCCGGCAGGATATGGCTTCCACCGGCCTTCGCGCCACCCGAAGGCAGGGTTACGACGTGCGGAATTGCGCCGCCGCGCGGCGGCGATCACAGTGGATACATGCCCGATGCTCTCGCCACGACCACCGCAATAGCGCTCGTCTTCATCCTCGCGGGATTCGTCAAAGGCGTGATCGGCATGGGATTGCCGACCGTCGCCATGGGATTCCTCACGCTGCTGATGCCGCCGGCGGAGGCTGCCGCCGTTTTGATCCTGCCCTCCTTCGTGACCAATGTCTGGCAGCTTGCGGCCGGACCTCGGCTGATGGTTTTGCTGCGCCGGCTGTGGCTCATGCAGGTCGCCGGGGCGTTCGCAACCGTGGCGGCCGCGCGCTGGCTTGGCCCCGTGAACAGCGCTGCCGCCGTGACGGGTCTCGGCGCGGCCCTGGTGCTTTACGCGCTTGTGAGCCTGGCGCCGCTGGGTCTCGGTCTGCCGACGGCGGCCGAACCCTGGTTGGGGCCGATTGTCGGTGCCACGACCGGGATCGTCACGGCGCTGACCGGCGTGTTCGTGCTTCCGGCCGTTCCGTATTTGCAAGCCCTGCGGCTCGACGCCGAAGACTTGGTGCAGGCGCTCGGGCTGTCGTTCACCGTCTCCACGCTGGCCCTCGGTGTCGCGCTTGTGGCCGATGGCCAGTTCCATGCGCCGCACTTGGGAGCATCGCTGCTCGGTCTGCTGGCCGCGATCGCCGGAATGTGGCTCGGACAGATATTGCGCACACGCATGCGACCGGCGAGTTTTCGCCTGTGGTTTCTGCTCGGCCTAATGGGACTCGGCGCTCACCTGATGCTGCGCGCGATCCTATGAGCACGGGAAACGGCCCCCTCGCTTACGAGCCGGCCGGCTCCATTCCCTTGGCCTTGAGAAGCTCGCCGGTACGCGGGCCGGCCAGAAATTTAACCAAGGCCTTGGCGCCCTCGCCCTCTTTCGCCGACGCACTGATGCCGGCCGAATAGGTGGTGTAATTCTGAACCTCTTTCGGCAGCGGGCCGACCAGCGTCACGCCCTTGACCGGCACGATCTCGCTGATCTGGTGGATGCCGAGCTCGGCTTCGCCGCTCACGATCAGCTCGGCGACGTAACCGCCATCCTTGAGCTTGGCTTTCGGCTTGATTTGATCCGCGATGCCGAGCTGGTCGAACAGCTTCACCAGATAGATGCCGCTCGAGCCGCCGCTTGCCGGATTGATGTAGGCGACGCTCTTGGCGTCGAGGAGCGCCCGCTTGAAGGCTTCGACGCTGCCGATGTCGGGTTTCGGCGCGCCCTCCTTGACCATCACGCCGATGCCGACCCGAGCGAGATCAACCCGGCTGCCGTCAACCAGTTTGCCTTTCCGGATCAGCTCGTCGACCGTGGCGGGCGTCAGGAAGGTCACGTCGAAGGCTTCGCCCCCGTCGATGCGTTTGGCGAGCGCGCCCGCCGTGTCATTGTCGACGATGAGCTTGTGACCACTCGCCTTTTCGAATTCGCCCGCCATCGCGACCACGACCTGCTTGAAGGCCCCGGCCGTCAGGACTTTGATTTCGGCGGCGTCGGCATGCTCGCCGCGTGCCAAGGCGGCACCGAGCAGCGCGGCAACAACGATCGGTCGCATTCTCATTCGTTTCGTCCTCTATCGGTTTTCGCCCCATTATAGGCCATCTACGCCCGCGCGCCCGCGTGATGGTGCCGCGTCGGCCAGGGCCGGTCCGCTCCGCGCCAAGAACGCTGGAAACTGGAGGGAGCGCTACCCAAGTCATGCAATTTTCGCATAGGTGCGGCGCACAATGCGTGCTTTATTAAGTATTTTCAAACCCTTATCTGCGACCTGAAGGTAATTAGGCGGCGCGAATGCCGCATCGCAAGACAAGGATTCATCTCATGCTGTCCCATTTCATTAGAATGCTTCGCGCATGGCGGCGCTACGATACAAGCTTGCGCGAGCTTAACAGCCTCGGCGACCGGGAGCTTGCCGATATCGGGGTTGCTCGCTCCGACATCCAGCGGATCGCCTGGGAAACCGCCCGCCGCTGACCGCCTCCGAGCCGATCCGAGACAAGACGCCCGCCGGTTGGCGGGCGTTTGGTTTCTGGGGATCGCCGCCCTTCAGCCCCCGGCAGCCCAGCGCTCCACCGGGAAGACATCGGGCAACTGGCCGTTGTCATGCGTCCACGGGTCGACCGTCCAGCGGCGGCCGCTGCGCTTTTCCTCGATGGTGGCGGTGAAATGCGGCCCGCCGCCGCGCAGCAGCCGCGAGATCGGCGTGGAAACCCGGTGATGTCGCAGCAAGCCCAACCGGTCCAGCACGACCAGCAGACTGGTGGTGTTGGCGGTCGTGTCGATGCAATCGAATTGCGCCGGATCGCCGCCCAAGCCCCAGCCCACGCTGGCGCGCGCCTTGGCGTGCGCAGTACCGGTCTGCGGCGCCACCCGCTTCTCGAACCACGCTTCGGTCTGAGCAATGGCCCGCCGCTCGGCCTCCGCGGAGGCGCGGCCGGGCGCCATCAAGCTGGCGAGCCGCGCGCGATCGGCGCCCGACAATCCCACCTCGGTGCGAAAATTACAGTTGTAGCCGTGGCAGAAGACGAGGCCGCCGGAACTCGGTACCGGCAGCGACCAACCCTGGAACGTCGATGAAACGGCAGGATCGGTTTCCGCCGCAGCCGGAACACTCATGGTCAACAATGCAACGAAGACCGCGGACATGACGCGCATCGGATCCCCCTTTTGACCCCCGAAACGGCAAACGGCACCCGTTGACTCATAGCACGAATTGGCCGACCACCCCAGCCATGCAACCCATCCACGTCATCGGCGGCGGCCTCGCCGGCTCGGAGGCCGCTTGGCAGATTGCCAGCCGCGGGATTCCGGTACGTCTGCATGAAATGCGCCCGGTGCGGATGTCCGCCGCCCACAAGACCGACGGTCTGGCCGAGCTCGTGTGCTCGAATTCGTTCCGCTCCGACGATCGTCAGACCAACGCCATCGGCCTGCTGCATGAGGAGATGCGGCGGCTCAATTCGCTGGTGATGCGCGCCGGCGATGCCAACCAGGTGCCGGCCGGCGGCGCTCTCGCGGTCGACCGCGACGGATTTTCCACCGCCGTGACCGCGGCCCTTGCCGGCCATCCATTGATCGAGATCTGCCGCGAGGAGATCGCGGGTCTGCCGCCTGCGGATTGGGACAGCGTCATCGTGGCGACCGGGCCGCTCACCTCGGTCGCACTGGCCGACGCCATCCGCACCGTGACCGGCGCGGACGCGCTCGCGTTTTTCGATGCGATCGCGCCGATCGTCCATCGCGACAGCATCGATTTTTCGGTCGCCTGGTTCCAGTCGCGCTACGACAAGGCGGGCCCGGGCGGCACCGGCGCCGACTACATCAACTGCCCGCTGACGCGTGCCCAATACGACGATTTCATCGACGCACTCATGGCGGGCGACAAGGTCGGCTTTCATGATTGGGAAGCAACCCCGTATTTCGACGGGTGCCTGCCGATCGAGGTGATGGCGGAGCGCGGACGCGAAACGCTGCGGCACGGACCGATGAAGCCCTTCGGCCTCACCAATCCGCACGCCCCGCAACACAAGGCCTATGCGGTGGTTCAGCTGCGCCAGGATAACCGCCTCGGCACGCTCTACAACATGGTCGGCTTCCAGACCAAGCTTAAGCACGGTGAACAGCTGCGTATCTTTCGCACCATTCCGGGCCTTCAGGGCGCGGAATTCGCCCGGCTCGGAGGGCTGCATCGCAATACGTTTCTCGACTCGCCCAGGCTGCTCGACGCGACCCTGCGGCTCAAGGCGGCGCCGCGGTTGCGCTTCGCGGGCCAGATCACGGGCTGCGAGGGTTATGTGGAGTCGGCCGCGATCGGCCTGCTGGCGGGCCGCTTTGCGGCCGCCGAGCGCCTGGGCGACGCGATCGCGCTGCCGCCACCCACCACGGCGCACGGCGCGCTGCTGGCGCACATCACCGGCGGCCATCTCGCGGCGATCGATGCCGGGGCGCGCTCGTTCCAGCCGATGAACGTGAATTTCGGGCTGTTTCCGCCGCTCGCGCATGCGCCGGCACGCGACGCCGACGGCGAGCGTCTGCGCGGCAGCCAAAAAACCATCGCCAAGAAGCAGGCTCTGACGGCGCGCGCGCTCGACGACCTGGCGCGTTGGTCTGGCGGCGACCAGGTGGCGGCCGCGGAATAGCATCCTTGTTTCAGAAAACGCCGCGTCGCGCGGCGCGCCACAGAAGCCATTGCCGGCGCCATTGCGGCAGATCGATCGGCACGAACGGGTCGGGATTTCGCTCGATCCGTGCCAATAGCGGCGCCACCCATGCGAGCGGCAGGAAGGCGGGACGAGCGGCCGGCGGCACCGACGGCCAGTGGCGGGCGGCCTGCGCCAGCCGTTCGCGCGCCTCGCTCGCGATCTCCGCCAGCGCCGCTCTGAGGCCTGCGCCCGCCGTTCCGGCGATGACCTCGGCGCGCGCCACGCCGTGGCGTTCGAGGGTCTGGACCGGCACATAAAGTTGCCCCCGCGCCGCATGCTGGGGAAACGCCTTGAGCAATCCGGCCAACGCATAAGCGACGCCGGCGGGATCCGCCAGGTCGTCCAGCGCCGCCCCACAAACGAGGATACGCGCCGCCATGCCGAACAGCGTCGATGCCGTCGCGCGCCCATAGGCCTCGAGCTCGCTCACCGTCACGACTGGATCGTCGTACAGGTCGCGCGCGCGCGCATCGATCAGGGCATCGAGCGGAGCGACCGGCAAGCCGCAGCGCGCAATCGTGTCCAGGAGCGCGGCCGCGACCGGATTCGCCGCCGCGTCGCCGGACGCCCGGCTGCTCAGCGCGTCGCGCCACCATTGCAGCCGGATTTCGCCCGCCAGCGGCTCGTGCGTGACCTCCCCGACGCGCGCGATTTCGACGTTGAAGCCGTAGAGCGCGAAAAGATGCGGACGCCGGTCGGCAGGCGCGAACAGGCTGGCGAGGAAGCGGTCCTTGTCCGCATCCCGCACCAGCGCCTCGCAATGGGCATAGGCGTCCTGCATCGCTAGCCGAATGGAGCATTGTTTCCGGTGAAGGCCCGGACTTGATCCCGGATGGGATACCGGGTCGTCATCGTAAATGCGACCGGGAACGGACTCTAGTCGACTGCGATCAGGAGCGCCGCAACGCGGCGGCCTTCTGCCACCACGATATTGTAGGTGCGCACCGCCGCGCCGGTCGTCATGCTCTCGACCGCGATTCCGTGATCAGTGAACGCCGCCCGCAATTCCGGCGGCAGGAACCACGGGTCGCGGCCGGCGCCGATCAGGCAGTGGACGATCGGAGGCACCGCCGCGAACACGAGGGCGAAGCTCGCCTGCGTGATGTCCCGCGGCCCCACAGCCGGGCACGGCCAGATACCGTCGGGAAGGCAGAGCAAGGAACCGCGGTGCGACATGCCGGCGAAGCGGAAGCCGCCTTTGCCGTAAGCGTCGATCAGGGCGGCTTGCGGCAGATGCGGGCTGGACCGGTCCACCGGCCGGTCAGCGCCGCGCTCGCGCGGGCGCTTTGGGAGGCGTTTTCGCCGGCTGCTCCGCGGGAGCGTCGTCGGGAAGCTTGGCGCGGTTCGTGCCGACGCCGAGATAGATCAGGATCGGCGCGGCGATGAACACCGACGTATAGGTGCCGACCAGCACGACGCCGAACATCATGGTGGCGGTGAAGCTGTGGATCGCCTGGCCGCCGAACAACAACAGGGCGAGCAGCGAC
>DATBBS010000078.1:0-1866 GCA_036270895.1 Xanthobacteraceae bacterium | reverse complement strand
TAGCGATGACCATGGTTGCAGGCGAGAATGCGAGCTGCGGCCGCTCCGATCTTTTCTGGCGCCTTGAGGCGGCCTTCGGCGACACGCCGCTGCAACTTCTCGAGCCTGGCACGCACGCGCTCCATGGCCTTATCGCGTTGGGCGCGCTCATAGGCTTGGCGTTCTTCGGAATGGACGACGAAGACCCGCACGCCGGGGGTCTGGGATGCGACCTCCTGAACCAGCGTCTTGGGTGGCGTCGCCTTCTCGCGCGCCGTGATGCCGAGCGGACATTCGATCCATGGACCGGTCGCGCTCTGGATATAGTCGAACACCTCGCCGCAGCGGCGCCGATTACGGCCGACGATGTAGCCATGGCCCTGGGCTCGCAACAGACTGAGGTTATCGCTCGTCACCATGCCGCGGTCGCCGACGAACACCACGCGCTTGAGCCCAAAGCGTTGCTCAAGATCGCTCAGGACCTCAGGCACCGTCTTGGCGTCGCGCCAATTGCCCTGGAAGACGTGATGCGCGATCGGCCATCCGTCGACCATGACCAGGCCGACCAGCACCTGCGGATTACGCGGCTTGGCGTCCCGGCTATGGCCAAAGGCGCTCTTGGCGGGCGGGCCGTGGCCCTCGAAGTAGGTCGACGTCAGATCATAGAACACCATGTCGACCTGCAAGCTGAACAGGTCACGCAGCCGCAGAAACAGCGCGTGCTCGACCGGCTCCTTGCACGCCACCAGCTGATCGAGCGTGCGATACCATTGTTGCAGTTGCCGCGGCGCGACGCGTACCCGCGGCGACCGGCTGGCCTGGCGCTCCGCGTCGTCACGCCAGGCCGCGATGAAGGCCGCACCGATCACAAACAAAATCGTTTTCCAGCCATTGCGCCAGCGCATGCTCGCTCCCCGGCGCCGTCAGTCGATTGGCGACCAGCACCAACGCCCGATCGCTCAGCCGCACCGCCGCGCGGCGATCGGGTCGCGCAAGCTGGTCGAGTACCGCATCAAGGCCGAGCTCGCTCCACATCGCGCGCGCGACCAGTATCGGCCCCCAGTCCCAGGCGCCGATGGCGCCAACGTTCTCGCGCACGACCTGACCAGCTTCGGCGACATCGCCATGCAACAGCCGGCCCAGCTTGCCGAGATCGAGATGCGCGGTCAGCTGATCTCGGCGGCCAAGATTGATCACCGTACGATGCCGCGTCTTGCCCGCGTGGTCGCGATAGGCCTCAACCACGCGCACATACTCACGCTTCGCGTCCTTGCTGACGTTCGCTCTGACCACGCGCAGGAACATTGTCGAGCCCACCCGAGCAGCGGAGAATCATGTCCCTGCGAGACTGAGCGATGGCGCGCCGATTCGCAACAGCTAAATAGGTAAAATGTCGAAAGCACCTGTCCCTACAAATTGATGAAAACGGTGACTCGCCTCCAACAATTTCAATCACTTAGCTCACTCACCCCTCTCGACAATGTCAAACTTGCGCTAGGAGGTCGCGCCCATTGCGATAATGGCGGGCACCGAGGCGAACGACAGGACGTTGTTGATGACGGTGGGACGGCCGAACAGGCCCACATGCGCGGGCAGCGGCGGCTTGGCGCGAACGATGCCGCGCCGGCCTTCCAGGCTTTCCAGCAGCGAGGTCTCCTCGCCGCACACATAGGCCCCGGCCCCGACCCGCACCTCGATGTCGAAACCGAATTTTGTGTCGGCGATCCTCGCACCCAGCAGCCCGCCGCGCCGCGCCGCCGTCAGGGCTGCCTCAAGGGACGCGATAGCGTGTGGATATTCCGAGCGGACATAGATGTAGCCCTTGCCGGCGCCGACCGCGCAGGCCGCAACGGTCATGCCTTCGATGAGCGCGAAGGGATCGCCCTC
>DATBBS010000077.1:0-3911 GCA_036270895.1 Xanthobacteraceae bacterium | reverse complement strand
CACGATGCGCTCGACCGTATGGCAGCTCATGCATTCGATCAGCGGGCGTTTCTGCTCGGCCGTGCCCGGCATGCTGATCAGCCATTCGGTGCTGGTGAGCTGCGCCGCGAGATCGTGCGCCTTGCGCAGCCGCAGGTCGGCCGTCGCGGCGCGCCCCGCCGCGACTTCCGCCGCGCCCGCGCCGTCGAGCTCGTAGCCGGTCGCGCGGATGCGCAACGCATAGGATCCGGGCGCGAGCCGCGCGGCCGGAAAGCCGTAATGGCCGCGCTGGTCGGTGACCACGGTGACGGTGATCGGCGAGCCGCTGGCTTGCGCGCTCACCAGCACGCCCTCCATGGCGCCTTCCTCGGCGGACGTGACCCGGCCGGAAAGCGCGACCGTCTCCTGCGCCCGCGGCGCGGCCGGCGCGAGCGCGAGCGACATCGCGAGCCAGAGGACGATGCGGACGTTATGCTTTGACATCGCAGGCTCTAGCACTTGCAGGGAACAGCCGCGGTAAGCGGCGCGCCTACTGCTTCGCCATCAGGCAATCGACCTCGACCGGGGAGCCCGGATCGCTCGACAGGCGGCGGCGGGCGGCGCGTTGCAGCTTGTAGCCTTCCTTGCTGCAGGTGATCTCGACCGTGTTCGGATCGATATCCTTGCCGAATCCCGCAATGCGGAAATGGCCTTGCGCGTCGGTGCGCGTCACCAGGCTCGCATTGCCGCCCTTGATCTCGGCCACCACCTTGGTGTCGGCGATGCCCTTGCCCCGGGCGTCGAGATCCTTGGCGAAGCCGAAGAAGGGCGTGCCCGCCTCGTCCTCGTCGCGCTCGTCGAGGCCGGTGCCCCCCGCCCAGGCGCTGCCCGACACGGCGAGCGTCGCCGCCAGGCTCGCGGCCACCAGGCTTCGTCGAAGGATCGCGCCACAGAAACGATTCATCGCTGCCATCCGGCGGTTGCAGCCGCGCCCAACCCGGCGCCAGCCGCAAGGTTAGCGCAAAAAATAGCCCCTGAGAATGTAGCTGATGACCCCGATCATCACGATCGGCACCAGCCACACCAGGACGGCGGCGGCCCGCTCCAGCGGCCGGGCCGGCAGCGCGAGCGCGAGCGCCGCGAGCGCGGTGGCGCCGAGCGCGGCGGTCGCCAGCCAGCCGTACCAGTACATCGCGGGGCCCTGCTTGGGCGCCTGGACCAGCGGTCCCCACAGGGCCGGCTCCGGGTGGTAGGTGAAGAGCGCCAGGTTGTATTGCACCGACGCGATGTAGATCACCGCGAAGGCGATCGAGAATACCGGGAAGACGCGGCTGATGGTCATGATCCGAACCCGCGGATGTTGTTGAGCACGTGGCCGACGATGAAGCTGTACCAGACGATGACGGCGATCAGCGTGGTCACGATGGCGCGCGTCGCCGCCTTCTCCTTCACGGCCGGCTGCTTCCAGTAGTACCAGTAGGCCGGCAGCAGCCCGAGGCCGATCGCCACCAGGTGCTCCTTGAGCTCGAAGGCGCCTTCCGGCACGTGGAGCCGGTAGTCCTGCAGCATGATCCGCACCACGATGCGGTATTCCGCATACACGATGCCGCCCGGGATCATGGTCAGGCAGAACAGCAGCACGATCGCGTTGGTGTAGGTCATCGACGGGACCGAGCGCAGCCCGGACACGAAGGAGCCGGTGCGCCGGGTTGCGGGCCACCAGACGCTGATGGCCTGGTGCGTGAGCGCGCCCAGGAGCGCGACCGCCAGCAGGCTATGAATGATGAGCAGCAACGTAACCACGGACGTCTCCCCGATCCGACCGGTCGTTCGCCGATCTCTCTATCCCTTTAGGTTACATCGGCGGGGCGGGCGGTCAATTCGCGCGCCGTGCGACGTTGTCACGCGCCCTTCAATCCGCCCATACCGCAGATCAGCTTCCACTCCGCCGCGCTCACCGGCTGGACCGAGAGGCGCGACTGCTTCAACAGCGCCATCTCGGCCAGGCGCGGCTCGCCCTTGATCGCCTCCAGGCTCACCGGCCTGGGCAGCGGCGCGTCCGCCGCCAGGTCGACGGCGACGAATTTCTTGGTCGCGTCGGTCGGGTCGGGATAATGCTCGCGCGTGATCTCGGCCACGCCGACGATCTCCTTGCCGACATTCGAATGGTAGAAGAAGGCGCGATCGCCCTTTTTCATCTTCATCAGGTTGAGCTTGGCGGTGTGGTTGCGCACCCCGGTCCACGGCGTGCCCTTCGGGCCGGCTTTCACCTGCGCGTCCCACGACCATGCGTCGGGTTCGGATTTCACCAGCCAGTAGGACATGTGGGCCTCTCTTTCTCCGTCATGGCCGGGCTTGTCCCGGCCATCCACGTCTTTGATGTGACTCGCGCAATTAAGGCGTGGATGCCCGGCACAAGGCCGGGCATGACGAGTCAGCGTTTCAATTTTACTCCGCCCGCAGCGGCCGCGTCAGCAGCGCCTCGATGGCGGCGTCGACCCCGATGGTGTGGTCGAGCACCGCCGCGACCGCGGCCGCCACCGGCACGTCGATGCCCTTCTCGATCGCCATGTCGACCAGCACCGCGGCCGTGAAGGCGCCCTCGGCGAGCGTGTCGGTCTCGCTCCGCCCGCCTTTGCCGATCGCGACTCCGAGGGAAAAATTGCGCGATTGCGGGCTGGAGCAGCTGAGGATCACGTCGCCCAGGCCGGAGAGCCCGGTGAGCGTCTCGGCGTGCCCCCCGAAAGCCTTGCCGAAGCGCATCAGCTCGGCGAAGCCGCGGGTCGTCAGCGCGGCGGCCGCGCTCGGGCCCAGGCCGCGCCCAGCCACGATGCCGGCCGCGATCGCCAGCACATTCTTCGCCGCGCCGCCGATCTCGACGCCGCGCACGTCGGTGACGTGATAGGGCCGGAATGTCGCGGAGCCGAGCGCGCGCGCCAGCGCCTCGGCGACCTTGCGGTCGCGCGCCGCCAGAGTGACCGCGGTCGGCAACCCGCGCGCCACGTCCGCCGCGAAGCTCGGGCCCGACAGGATGGCCGGAATCGCGGCGGGAATGCTCTCGGCGATCACCTCGGTCATGAATTGGCGCGTGCCGCGCTCGATGCCCTTGGCGCAGGCGATCACCGGCGTGCCGGGCCGGACGACGGCCGCCAGCGCGCGCGCGGCCTCGCGCAGCGCCTGCGCGGGCACCGCCAGCAGCACCGCGTCGGCATTGCCGGCGTCTGCGATCCGACCCGTCACCGCGATGCGCTCATCGAGGCGGGCGCCCGGCAGGCGCGGAGACTCGCGCGTCGTCTGCAGCGCATCCGCCCCCGCGCGCGCGATCAGCACGACCGGGCGGCCGGCGCGCGCGGCCGCGTTGGCGAGCGCGCTGCCCCAGGCGCCGGCGCCCACCACCGCGATGCGCTCGATCGCCATCGGTCTCAGGCGCCCCGGTCGGCGCCGGCCGGGGCGAGCGGCGCGGCGCCCGTGGCCGGTTTGGCGACCTCGGAGAGCGGCCAGCGCGCGCGCGGCGGCACATCGAGCGTATCGGTGAGGCCGAGCGCAAGCCGTTCGGCGCCCGCCCATGCGATCATGGCGCCGTTGTCGGTGCACAGCTCGGACGGCGGCACCACCAGCACGGTGGCGGCCTCGAAGGCCAGCCGGTGCAGCATCTTGCGGATCGCCTGGTTGGCGGCGACGCCGCCGGCCGCCACCAGGGCGGACGGCTTGCCGAAGCGCTCGTGGAATATGCGCAGCCCGCCGCGCAGGCGGTCCAGCACCACCTCGACCACCGCCTGCTGGAACGACGCGCACAGATCGGCGACGTCCCGGTCGGTGAGCGGCGCGATCTTCTCGGCCGCGAGCCGCAGCGCCGTCTTCAAGCCGGAGAGCGAGAAGTCGCAGTCGAGGCGGCCCGCCATCGGGCGCGGCAACGCGAAGCGGGCGGCGTCGCCGAATTGCGCTTCGTGCTC
>DATBBS010000076.1:0-17981 GCA_036270895.1 Xanthobacteraceae bacterium | reverse complement strand
GGCGCGCCGCACCCGCCCATGGCGGACCAACTCGCCGAGCACGAATTTCGCGGTATTGGCCGCGATCGCAAAGCAGATGCCCTGCGCTCCCATGATGATCGCCGTATTGACCCCCACCACCTCGCCGCGCGACGACACCAGCGGGCCGCCGGAATTGCCCGGGTTGAGCGCCGCGTCAGTCTGGATCAGGTCGTCGATCAGCCGGCCGGTGCGCGCGCGCAACGAGCGCCCGAGCGCCGACACGACGCCCGCCGTCACGGTCGACTCGAAGCCGAGCGGATTGCCGATCGCGATCACCAGCTGACCGCGCCGGAGGTGCCGCGAGTCCCCGAGCGGCGCGAACGGCAAGGTCACGCTCTCGTTGACCCGCAGCAGCGCCAGATCGGTATCGGGGTCGTCGCCCACCACCACGGCGGTGAGGCTTTGGCCGTCGGCCGTGGTCGCCCGAAGACGCGAAGTACCGCTCACCACGTGGCTGTTGGTGAGAACAAGTCCGTCGGGCGAGACGATCACGCCGGAGCCGGACCCACCCTGGCGGGCCTGCTCGGACGGCCGCACGTCGAGCCGCACCACCGCTGGGCTGACGCTGTCGACCACGTCGATGACCGTGCGCGAATAGGCGTCAAGCAGCGCGGCGTCGGCGGCGGGCTGCGTGTTGGCGGAAACTGATTTCAGATTGTTTGACAAGGGCATGGCTGTACTCGGGGTGAGACGCAAGCCAGTTCAGCCCCCTGACTGATGGACAGGCCGCGTGCAGCCAGATATGGGGGTTGCGCGGCGGATTCAAAAGACCGCCGGGACGCCGTTCACAATCCTGCGACCCGCGTCCCGAGTGCGCCCCGCGCCCAACATATGCCCGGATTGCCGCCCAATGGGCGGCCAGCAGAGAGCTCATGTCGAAAGCCCCCTTCGCGCGCCTTGCCCCTCTAATTGTGGTCTCAGGTCTGGCGGTCCTGCTCGCGAGTTGCGGGGAGAGCCAGCAGGCGGCCGCCCCGCCGCCTCCCGTCGTCACCGTCGCCCATCCGACGCGGCGGACCGTGATCGATATGGACGAATATGTCGGCCGTTTCGTTGCGGTCAATTCGGTCGAGATCCGGGCGCGGGTGTCGGGTTATCTCGATCACGTGCATTTCACCGACGGGCAGAGGGTCAAGCAGGGCGACCTGCTGTTCACCGTCGACAAGCGGCCGTTCCAGACCTCGCTCGACCAAGCCCGGGCCAATCTGGCGCAGGCGCGCGCCAACATGGCGTTTGCGGAAGCCGATCTGGCGCGCGGAGCCCAGCTGGTGCGCGACAAGACGATCACCGAGCAGACCTTCGATCAACGCACCCAGGCTAAGCGCGTCGCCGACGCCTCGGTCGCCGCCCAGGAGGCGGCGGTGCGCCAGGCCAGCCTCGACCTCGAATTCACCGAGCTGCGTGCCCCGGTCGACGGCCGCATCGGCGATCGCCGGGTATCGCCCGGCAACCTGGTGACCGGCGGCACCGGCGGCAATACGACGATGCTGGCCACGATCGTGTCGCTCGATCCGATCCGCTTCGAGTTCACCTTCGATGAAGCCTCTTATCTGCGTTACGAGCGCCTCTCCAAGGCCGGGCAGGACATGACCAGCCGCGAGGGCAGCGCCCTGGTCTCGCTGCGGCTGATCGACGAGCCGGACTACGGCTACCAGGGCCGCATGGATTTCGTCGACAATGTCATCGACCGCTCGTCCGGCACCATCCGCGGCCGCGCGGTCTTCGCCAATCCGAACAGCGTGTTCACGCCCGGCATGTTCGGCCGCCTCCGCGTGCCGGGCTCGCCTTCCTACGTGGCGCTGCTGGTGCCGGACGTCGCGATCGGCACCGAGCAGGCGCGCAAATACGTTCTCGTGGTCGACGGCGAGAATATGGTGCGGCAGAAATACGTGACGCTCGGCCAGATCTCGGACAATCTCAGGGTGATCAAGGACGGCCTCACCGCCGACGATCAGGTTGTCGTCAACGGCCTGATGCGCGCGCGCGCCGGACAGAAAGTGACTCCGCAGCAGGAGGGCGCGCCGCAGCCGGCCGCGCCCGGCGCGGCACAGGTCATGAAATAAGGGCCGCGCCACCCCATGCGGATTTCCCATTTCTTCATTGACCGGCCGATCTTCGCCGCCGTCGTCTCGATCGTGTTCGTGATCCTGGGCGGCGTGACCTATGCCCGGCTGCCGGTCGCGCAATATCCCGAGATCGCGCCGCCGATCATCAACGTGACTGGCCAATATCCGGGCGCCAGCGCCGACGTCGTCGCCTCGACGGTGGCCGCGCCGATCGAGCAGCAGATCAACGGCGTCGAGAACATGATCTACATGTCCTCGAACTCGAGCGCCGACGGACGCTTTTCCATCGCCGTCAGCTTCGAGCTCGGCACCAATCTCGACATCGCGCAGGTGCAGGTGCAGAACCGCGTGGCGATCGCCCAGCCGCGGCTGCCGGCGGACGTGCGCAATATCGGCGTGACCGTCACCAAGAGCTCGCCCGACCTGATGATGGTCGTGCACCTCTACTCGCCCGACAAGTCGCGCGACACGCTGTTCATTTCGAACTATGCGACGCTCGAGGTCACCGACGCGCTGACGCGCGTCGACGGCGTTGGCTCTATCACCGTGTTCGGCAGCCGCGACTATTCGATGCGGATATGGCTCGACCCGGATCGCCTGCAGGCGGTCTCGCTGACCGCGAGCGACGTCGTCAGCGCGCTGCAGGGGCAGAACATCCAGGTCGCCTCGGGCGTGCTCGACCAGCCGCCGACCGACAAGCAGGGCGCCTTCCAGATCGCGGTCCAGACGCTGGGCCGCCTCGCCAATCCGGACGAGTTCGCGAGCATCGTGGTGAAGCAGACCGGCACCGCGGTGGTGCGGCTCAAGGACGTTGCCCGCGTTGAGCTCGCGGCCGTCGACTATTCGTCGAACTCCTATCTCGACCGCGATCCCGCGGTGGCGTTGGCGGTGTTCCAGCGGCCCGGCTCGAATGCGCTGCAGACGGCGAACAGCATCATTGCGATGATGGACGTTCTGTCGAAGCGCTTCCCGCCCGGCATCAAGCACGCGATCGTCTATAACCCGACCGCCTTCATCCAGGAGTCGGTGGCGGCGGTCGAGCAGACGATCGGCGAAGCAATCCTGCTCGTGGTGCTGGTGATCGTCCTGTTCCTGCAGACGTGGCGCGCCGCGCTGATCCCGATCGTGGCGATCCCGGTGTCGCTGATCGGCACCTTCTTCTTCATGGGGGCCTTCGGGTTCACGCTCAACAATCTGTCCTTGTTCGGGCTCGTGCTCGCGATCGGCATCGTGGTCGACGACGCGATCGTCGTGGTCGAGAATGTCGAGCGCAACATCGCGGCCGGCCTCACGCCTCACGATGCCGCGATCAAGAGCATGGACGAGGTCGGCTCCGCGCTGATCGCGATCGCGCTGGTCTTGTGCGCGGTGTTCGTGCCGTCCGCCTTCATCACCGGCATCTCCGGCCAGTTCTACCGGCAGTTCGCGCTCACCATCGCGGGCGCGACCGTGATCTCGCTGGTCGTTTCCCTGACCTTGTCACCCGCGATGTGCGCGCTCCTGCTCAAGCCGCACGATACCCATCATCGCGATCGTTGGTGGGAGCGACCGATCCACGGCTTCTTCCGCCTGTTCAACACCAGCTTCGACGCGATCGGGCGCGGCTACGGATTCATCGTGTCGCGCACGGTGCGGATCGCCGCGATCGTGCTTTTGGTCTATGTCGGCATTCTGGCTTATGGCCTCAACGAGTTCCGCAAGACGCCGGTCGGCTTCATCCCGCAGGTCGATCGCGGCTATCTGATCGTGGTCATCCAGCTGCCGCCGGGCGCGTCGCTGTCGCGCACCGACGCGGTGCAGCAGCGCGCGGTCGACATCGCGCTCAAGACGCCGGGCGTCGGGCATGCGGTGAACATCGTCGGCTTCTCGGGCGCGACTTTCACCAATGCGCCAAATTCGGGCGCGGTGTTCCTTACGCTCGATCCCTGGGAGGAGCGCGCGCGCGATCCGCAGCAATCGGCCGCCGGCATCACGGCGGCGCTGATGAAAAGCCTCGCGCCCATTCAGGATGCCTTCATCCTGGTGGTGCAACCGCCGCCGGTCGCCGGCATCGGCAATGCGGGCGGGTTCCGCATGATGGTCGAGGATCGCAACGGGCAGGGACCGGCCGCGCTGCAGGCCGTAGCCGCCAGCATGGCGGGGCGCGCCAGCCAGACGCCGGGCCTCTCCCAGGTGTTCACCCTGTTCGAGACCTCGACCCCGCAGCTCTATCTTGATATCGATCGCAACAAGGCGCAGCTGCTCGGCATCAATGTGGCGGACGTGTTCACCGCGCTGCAGGTCTATATCGGCTCGTCCTACGTCAACGACTTCAACCTGTTCGGCCGCACTTTCCGGGTCACCGCGCAGGCCGACGCCGACTACCGCAACGATCCCAGGGATGTGCTGAAGATCAGGGTGCACAACTCGTCGGGCGACATCGTGCCGCTCGGCTCCTTCACCACGGTGCGCGACATCTCGGGCCCCTACCGGGTCCCGCGCTACAATCTCTATCCGACCGCCGAGCTCGACGGCGCCGCCGCCCCCGGCTACAGCCAGGGCCAGGCGATCCAGGCGATGGAGAAGCTCGCCGCGGAGATGCTGCCCGAAGGCTTCGGCTACGAGTGGACGACGCTCGCCTACCAGCAGCTCAAGGCGGGCAACACGGCCGCCTTCGCGTTCGCGCTCGCCGTGGTGTTCGTCTTTTTGGTGCTGGCCGCCCAATTCGAAAGCCTGACCCTGCCGCTCGCCGTCATCATGATCGTGCCGATGTGTCTCGTCGCGTCGATCACCGGCGTGATCCTGCGCGGCCAGGACAACAACATCCTCACCCAGGTCGGCTTCGTGGTGCTGATCGGGCTGGCGGCCAAGAACGCGATCCTGATCGTTGAATTCGCCAAGCAGCTCGAGGACTCCGGGCGCGACCGGTGGGCGGCGGCGGTGGAGGCGGCGCGGCTGCGACTGCGCCCGATCCTGATGACGTCGCTCGCCTTCATCTTCGGGGTCGCGCCGCTGGTATGGGCGGTCGGCGCCGGCGCGGAGCTGCGCCAGACGCTGGGCACCGCCGTGTTCTCGGGCATGATCGGCGTGACCTTGTTCGGGCTGCTGTTCACGCCGGTGTTCTACGTGATCAGCCGCTGGATCGCGGAGCTCGCCCGACGGCGCCGCACCAAGCCCGCGGCGCAGCCCGCGGAGTAGCGCGACGCGCGCTTGACCTCTCGCCGCGTCCTTTGTTGGGAAGGATAGGCGGCAGCTCCCACCTCATGCCACAATGGCGAACCAGATCCGGGGAGCAAATCGATGATCGCCAAGCGCCTCTCGCTGTGCCTGGTCGTGGCGGCCGGCATCTGGCTGTCGGAGGGCGGGCGCGCGCCGGCGCAGACCTACCCCAACCACGCGCTCCGGATCGTGGTGCCGTATCCGGCGGGCGGCCCGACCGACGTGCTGGCGCGGCTGGTGGCGGAAAAGCTGTCGTCGATGTTCGGGCAGAGCGTCATCGTCGAGAGCCGCCCGGGCGGCGCCGGCGGCACCGTGGGCGCCAAGGCGGTGGCGAGCGCCGATCCTGACGGCTACACGCTGCTGATCTCGCAGGTCGGCGCGCTCACCATCAGCCCGTCGATCTACAAGAGCGCGGACTATGAGCTCTCCAAGGCCTTCGCGCCGGTGGCGCTGGTCGCGGTGAGCCCGCAATTGCTGTGCGTCTCCCCGACGCTTCCCGTGAAATCGGTGGCCGAGCTCATCGCCTATGCCAAGGCCAATCCCGGCAAGGTCAATTTCGGCTCCGCCGGGGTGGGCTCGCAGCCGCATGTGCTGGGCGAGCTCTTGAAGCTGGTCGGCGGCGTGAGCATGACCCACATTCCCTATCGCGGCTCGGCGCCCGCCATCACCGACCTGCTGGCCGGACAGATCCAGATGATGTTCGACACCCCCGTCGTCATGCTGCCCCATATCGAGGCCGGCAGGATGCGCGCGCTCGCCATCACGTCCCCGGTGCGCAGCCCGCAATTGCCCGATGTGCCGACCATGAACGAAAGCGGCCTGCCACGGCTGGAGGCGACGCTGTGGAGCGGCATGCTGGCGCCGGCCGGGACGCCCGCGAGCGTCGTCGCCCGGCTCAACGCGACTTTCAACGAGGGCATGAATTCCCCCGAGATGAAAGCCAGCCTGGCGAAGCTCGGCGCCGAGCCCAGGGCATTGTCGCCCGACGCCTTCGCGCGCTTCCTCGCGGCGGAGACGCAGCGCTGGGCGGCGGTGGTGGCGGAGGCCGGCATCAAGCCGGAGTGATCGCATGGCGGTCCGCGACAACAGTGCGTTCCATCGCTTCGAGCTCGAGATCGACGGCCGCACGGCCTACGCCTATTACCAGATGGCGCCCGGCGTGATCACGCTGACGCATACCGAGGTGCCGCCCGAGCTCGGCGGCCGCGGCGTGGGCTCGGCGCTGGTGCGCGGCGTGCTCGACGAGGTGCGGGCGCGGGGCCTGAAGGTGATTCCCAAATGTCCCTTCGTCAGCGCCTTCATGGCCCGTCATCCCGAGTTCAACGACTTGCTGCGGTAGACGAGCGCGTTCGCGGCGCGCCACCGTGTTTGGCCGACGTGCGCGTTAAATGGTAGGGTCACGCATGGCAACGCTGACCGCCGAGACCCAGCCCTCCGTCATCCGCTGGCATTACCTCTGGTATGCCGGCGCCGCGATCGCCGTGATGATCGCCGCGATCGCGAGCCACGAGCGCTGGTTTCTCAATTTCGTCCATGTCATCAGCGGGGTGATGTGGACCGGCATCGACCTGTTCATGGGATTCATCGTCGGCCCGATCCTGCGGCGGATCGATTTCTCCGCGCGGCGCGAGATCATCGTGCGGCTGGTGCCGAAGACGCTGTTCCTGATGCCGACGCTCGCCATCATCACCGGCACCTCCGGCTGGTACCTCGCCAAGGATCTGGGCCTTCTCGACCTGGCGTGGCCGTATTACGGCTGGGTGGCGGCGGCGCTCACGCTGGTCGTGCTGATGACGATTCAGGGTACCGGCTATCTGCTGCCGACCAACCTGCTGATCTGCCTGGAGCTCACCAAGCCCAGCCCCGACACCGACAAGATCAACCGGATGATGCGCGGCTTCTTCTTCGCGGTGGCGTGCCAGGGCACCATGCAGGTGATGACCATCGTCATCATGGCGAAGTTCGTGTCGGGGATTTGAGGGCAGGGGCGCGCCACCCGCGTTCACCTGCCGCGTACGAATCCCACAAACCCGTCCCGGTTCGGCATCCGCACCTTCGGCAGCGTCTGCGCATCCATCCTGTCGCTCTCCGCGATGACCCCGTTGAGCTGCAGAAGATATGCGACAAGCGCATAGACCTCGTCATCGGCGAGCGTCTTCGACTCGTTGAGCGGCATGGCGCGACGGATATAGTCGAACAGGGTCGTCGCATAGGGCCAGTAGCTGCCGACCGTTTTCACCGGCGGCTTGTCGCCCGCGAGCGTGCCGCCGCCGCCGACCAGCTGATCGTTCGGCTTGCCGGCGCCTTTCTCGCCGTGACAGGCCATGCATTTGGCCGCGAAGATCGCCTCGCCCTGACGTGCGGTACCGCCGCCGCCCGGCAGGCCGCTGCCGCTCGGGTCGATGCTGATGTCCCAGGCGGCGATCTCTTCCGGCGTCGCCACACGGCCGAGATCGGGGCTATGCGCGCCGACGATGCCGCAGCCGAGGCCGAGCAGGGCGGCCGCGAGCAGCCAGCGACTATGCGTACACATGCTTGATCTCCCCGCTCTGCGCCACGCTCCAGCTCATGATGCCATTGAAGTGATAGGTGCCGTTCGGGCTGCGGCGGGCGATCAGCTCGGCGCGCGTCGGCTGCACATAGCCGCTGGCGTCGGTCGCACGGCTTTGCAGCATGGCGGGGCCGCCGTCCCAGCGCCACGGCACGCGGAAGCGCGTGAGCGCTTTTGACAGCACCGGCTCCTGCAGCGCGGCCGGCGCAAAGCTTTTTCCGCCGTCGGCCGAAACCTCGACCTTGGCGACCCGGCCGTAGCCCGACCAGGCGAGGCCCGAAATTTCGTAGAGGCCGGGTCCCTGCAAGGCGAGGCCGGGCGACGGGCGCGTGATCAGCGACTTCGCCTCCATCGGAAAGACGAATTGCAGCGCCTTTCCGTCCGCGCCGAGCAGCGTGTATTTCGAGGTCTCGTCCTTGGTCATGGTCGGGCTGTCGGTCACCTTGATCCGGCGCAGCCATTTGACGTTCTGGTTGCCCTCGTAACCTGGAAGAAGCAGGCGCATCGGATAGCCGTTCGCCGGCCGCACCCGCTCGCCGTTCTGGTAAAGCGCGATCAGCGCGTCATCCATCACCTTGGCGAGTGGCACGCTGCGGCTCATGCCGGCGGCGTCCGCGCCTTCGGCGAGAATCCATTGCGCCTTCGGGTCCAGGCCGGCTTCCTCCAGAAGCACGGACAGGCGCACGCCGGTCCATTCGGCGCAGGAGACCAGGCCCTGCAGGGCCTGCACGCCGGCCTGCACGGGTTCTTTCTGGTTCAGCAGCTGCCCGTTGCCGGCGCATTCCAGGAACGTGATGCGCGATTCCATCGGGTAGCGGGTGAGCGCGTCGAGCGTGAACACCAAAGACCGCTTCACCAAGCCGTGGATCAGCAGGCGATGGCCATCCGGATCAATGTCGGGAACTCCGCTGTGGCTGCGCTCGAAGTGCAAGGGGTTCGGCGTGATCATGCCGTCGAGCAGGTGAAGCGGCGTGCGCGACGCGCCGGTGCCGGTCGTGCCGGGAGCCGACGCGAAAATCCGCCCCACCTTGCCTTCATGGCCCGACGGCTGGCCGTAGGCGGAAAACCCCGCGCCGGGCGTGCGCATATAGGGCTCGACCCGCAGGGGATCGGCCTGCGCATGGGTGTTCGCGGCGAGCGCGGCGCCGCCGGCCAGAAAGAGGCGGCGGTCCATGAGCCCGTTGCCGGCGACCTGCCCGGGCGTGGATTTATTTTGCCGCAATCGGCGCATCTGATCCTCCTCATGAACTTGACGGCTCTGGCTTCATCCGCGTCGGTATGGCGGGGACGTGGCGGCGCATGACGCGTTGAAGGCTGAGGCCATCGATTTAGCGCATCGCCGCGATGTTACGCATTACATCGTCCGTGATAAACAGCCACCTGCGCCAATCCCCATGATGCCCGACACCACAAAGGCCACGCGATGAAGTTTGGAATCAGCCAACCGCTCACCCGCAAGGAGGACGATGCGCTGCTGCGCGGTGCCGGACGCTATGTGGCCGACGTCGCGCCGGCGGGCGCGCTGGCGGCGATCGTGCTGCGCTCGCCGCACGCGCATGCGGAATTTCGCGTCACAGAGGTCGCGACGGCGCGCGCCCTCCCGGGCGTCCGGCTGGTCCTGCTGGCGGACGACATCTCCGACCTCGGTGCGATGCCGTGCACCGCGCTGCCGCCGGGCGTCACGCTCGAGGCGCCGGTCTATCCGGTGCTCGCCCGCCACAGGGTCGTGCATGTGGGCGACGCCGTCGCCTTCATCGTCGCCGACACGCTCGACCGCGCGCGCGATGCCGCCGAGGCGGTTGCGATCGACTACCGGCCGCTGCCCTGCGTGGTCGATGCGGTGGCGGCGTTGCGGCCGGGTGCGCCGCAAGTCTGGCCGGACAAGCCCGGCAACGTCGCTTTCACGATGACGTTGGGCGATGAGGCGAGGACGCATGACGCCTTCGCGCGCGCCGCAAAGACAGTGGAACTCACGGTCGTCAACCAGCGCCTGGTGACGAACTTCATGGATACGCGCGCGGTCGTGGCCGACTACGACGCGGGCGGCGATCGCATCACGCTCACGCTCGGCAGCCAGGGCTCGCACCTTATCCGCGACATCCTGGCGGAGCAGGTGCTGAAAATCCCCGCCGATAAGCTGCGGGTCATCACGCCCGACGTCGGCGGCGGATTCGGCACGAAATTCTTTCCCTATCGCGAATACGCGCTCGCCGCGGTGGCGGCCAAGCGGCTCGGACGACCGGTGAAGTGGGTGGCGGAGCGCAGCGAGCATTTTCTTGCCGACGCGCAAGGCCGCGACAACGTCACCACGGCGAAACTCGGGCTCGACGACACGGGGAAATTTCTCGCGCTTTCGATCGACACGGTTTGCGACATGGGTGCCTATCTGTCGACTTTCGCGCCGTATATCCCCTATGTGGGCGCCGTCATGCTGCCGGGCGTCTATGATTTTGCAGCCGCCTTCATCCGCATCACGGCGGCGCACACCAACACGCTGCCGGTCGACGCCTATCGGGGCGCCGGGCGGCCGGAGGCGGCCTATGTGATCGAGCGCCTGGTCGACACGGCGGCGCGCGAGCTCGGGCTCACGCCGGAGGCGCTGCGCCGCAAGAACTTCATCAGACCGAAGCAGATGCCCTACACGACGCCGACCGGCCAGACCTACGACACCGGCGAGTTCGCGGCGCATTTCGCCCGCGCCCAGGAGGCGGCGGATTGGAAAGGTTTCTCCAAGCGGCTCGCCGCCTCGAAGAAGGCGAAGAAGCTGCGGGGCATCGGCTTCTCGACCTATATCGAGGCCTGCGGCAACAACGGGCCGGAAGCCGCGACCCTGCGGCTCGGCGCCGACGGTGACGTCACGGTGCTGATCGGCTCGCAGTCCACGGGCCAAGGCCACCATACCGCCTACGCGCAGCTCGTCGCCGAGCATCTCGACATTCCGCCGGAGCGCGTGACCGTGGTCCAGGGCGACACCGAGCGCATCGCGAGCGGCGTCGGCACGGGAGGATCGAGCTCGATCACCTGCGGCGGCGCATCGGTGGCGGGCGCGGCGAAAAAACTCGCCGCCAATCTCAAGGAGCTCGCCGCCGATCCGTTGGAAGCGGCCGTCGGCGACCTCGAGATCGCCGACGGGCAGGTGCGTGTCGCCGGCACCGATCGCGCGATCTCGTTCGCCGACGTCGCACGCTCGCCGAAGGCAAGCGCCGACAAGCTCACCACGCAGGATTCCATCGAGCCCAAGGCCGCGACCTATCCGAACGGCACCCACCTGATCGAGGTGGAGATCGATCCTGAGACCGGACATGTCGCGATCGACAACTACGTGGTGGTCGATGATTTCGGGGTGACCCTCAACCCGCTCCTGTTGGCCGGCCAGGTGCATGGCGGCGCCGTCCAGGGGATCGGCCAAGCCCTGATGGAGCGCACCGTCTATGATCCCGGCTCGGGCCAGCTCCTCACCGCGAGCCTGCTCGACTATGCGTTGCCGCGCGCCGCCGACACGCCGTCCTTCCGGTTCGAGACCCGCAACATACCTTCGACCGCCAATGTGCTGGGCGTGAAGGGGGCGGGCGAGGCGGGCGCCATCGGCTCGTGCCCCGCCCTGATCAACGCCATCGTGGATGCGTTATGGCGGGCGTTCCGCATTCGCCACATCGACATGCCGGCGACCCCGGAACGCGTGTGGGCCGCGATCCAGGAGGGCAAGCGGTTGCATACGCTTTAGGGTCGCTCCGGCGCCTTGTCGCGTCACGATTGCCGCACGGCCATGTTGCGGTCGCGGCCTCACGAAATCGTGATCGGCGGCCGGGCTGGCGCTGGGAATTTTTTTCCTGGAATAAGGTCGCGGTGCCGGTGTTCGCATCAGTACCGGCCAAAAAAGGTCGATGTTTCAGGGGCTTTCCACAGTTCCCGCACCAGGAGGGAGATCACCAAATGAAGCGTTTGGCACTCGTCGCGACCATGCTCGCGCTCGGCGGTTCGCTCGCGCTTGCGCAGCAGGATCCGATCGCGGCCCGCAAGGCGCTGATGAAGAAGAACGGCGATGAAGCGAAGATCGGCACGCAGTTCATGAAGGGCGAGGCGGCGTTCGACCTCGCCAAGGCGAAGGCGATTTTTGCGCAATACCAGGAGGCCGCCGGCAAGATGCCGTCGCTGTTCCCCGACAGTTCCAAGACCGGCGGCGAAACCGCGGCGCTGCCGGCGGTCTGGGAGAAAAAGGCCGATTTCGACGCAAAATTCGTCAAGTTCGGTGCGGACGCCAAGGACGCGGCCGCCAAGGTGAAGGATGAGGCGAGCTTCAAGGAGGCCTTTCCGGCGGTGCAGAAGAACTGCGGCGGATGCCACGAAACCTATCGCATGAAGAAGAGCTGATCCGGCATGCTGACGGCCGGGCCGCGCCGGGCGGTTCGGAACCGTTCGAGGGGCGACGCGTCGCAAGACGCGCCGCCCTTCTTTTTGTGCAGGGGACTGCCGCGGCCGCGCCAGGACTCGGCCCCATGGCGAGGAGCGCCGCGCAGCGACGCGTCTCGAACCATGCGCCACTTGCTCACCGGCCACTCTCGCCCTTCGAGACGCCCGCCTTCGTTACGCACGCTGGTCGGCTTCAGCCGGCCCGCGCATCAACAATGCCGATCTCGGGTAACCCCGCGATCGGTGCGGGCTCCTCAGGATTGAGGGCGGAGTTGATTCCTCGACGCGCGGATATCATGCGAGCGATTCGACAAGTAGCGCGTTGATGTCCAGACGAATGGAACGGAACAATCCTCATGCGGCGATTGGCGATCCTGGCGGTGAGTGTCGTTGCGTTCGGGTTGGGGGCCTTCTGGATCGCGACCATGCCCGCAAGGGTGCCGGCGAGCGCGCTCGGGCCGCACCGCCCTGATCTCGCCAATGGCCGCACCATGTTTTTCGCCGGCGGCTGTCCGGCTTGCCACGCGACTCCGGACCAGGACGATCGCACCCGGCTTGGCGGCGGTTTCGCGATCAAGCTGGCGGTCGGCACCTTCTACGCTCCCAACATCTCGCCCGACCTCACCGACGGCATCGGGCGTTGGAGCGAGGCCGACTTCGTCACCGCGATGCAAGAGGGGACGTCACCCGCCGGAACGCATTACTTCCCGGTGTTTCCCTATCCGTCCTATCGCAACATGAAGCGCGAGGACGTGCGCGACCTGTTCGCCTATCTGAAAACCTTGCCGCCGGTCGCCGGGCGGGCGCGCGATCACGAGATGCGCTTCCCGTTCAATATCCGCCGCAGCCTGGGCGGCTGGAAATTCCTGTTTGTCGACGGCCTTGTCGGCGGCGAGCCGTTCCGGCCCGATCCGTCGCGATCGCCGGCGTGGAATCGCGGCGCCTATCTGGTCAATGGCCCCGGCCACTGCGCCGAGTGCCACAGCCCGCGCAACATTCTGGGCGGCATAAAGCGGGGGCAGCGCTTTGCCGGCGGGCCCGAACAGACGGGCGACGGCTGGGTTCCCAACATCACCCAGAAGGGATTGAGCGCGTGGTCGGAACGCGACATCGCCTATCTGCTCGAGACCGGCGACACGCCGGACGGCGATTCGGTCGGCGGCGACATGACCAAGGTGGTCAAGAATACGTCGCAACTCGACCCGCAGGACCGCGCCGCGATCGCGAACTATCTCAAATCGCTGGCGGCGGTCGAGGGGCCGCCGCCGCCGCCGAAGAAAAAATCGGAATAGCGCAAGTGTGTCGCAGTTCTCGCAAGTCGATCCTCTGGCGCGGACGGCCGCAGGATCCAGGCGGAGCGCTGGGTGAGGTGCTGAACGCGCAGCGATTCCAATTATCTTGAATTCGCGTGCCCGCCGCCGCATGGCTCGCTTGGACAAGCCGGCTTACCGTGCCACAACCACATGCCCCCCAACGACCGCATCTCGCGGCCGAGATCCCGCCTGCATGAACGTCGTCAACGCGATCCTGATCAAGCTCGTGTCAGTGCTGCTGTTCGCCCTGATGTCGGTGCTGGTGCGCTGGCTGGGCGACCGGGTGCCGCTCGGCCAGGTGGTGTTTTTCCGCAGCGCCTTCGCGATCCTGCCGGTCCTGCTGGTCTTCGCCTGGCGCGGCGAGCTCATGGCGGCGGTGCGTACCGACCGGCCGTTCGGCCATGTGGGGCGCGGCCTCATCAGCGTCGCCAGCATGTTCCTGAATTTTGCCGCGCTTGCCCGCCTGCCGCTCGCCGACGCCAACGCGCTGTCCTTCGCGGCGCCGCTGATCACGGTCGCGCTCGCGGCGCTGATCCTCAAGGAGCGGGTGCGCGTCTACCGCTGGAGCGCGGTCGGCGTCGGCTTTGCGGGCGTGCTGGTGATGCTGTGGCCCTATCTCGACATCGGCCATGTCACGGCTTCGTCGGCGGCGACCATCGGGGCGCTGTGCGCGCTCACCGCCGCCTTCACCAATGCGGGGTCGGTGATCCAGACCCGGCGGCTGACCGCGAGCGAGACCACCGCCTCGATCGTGTTCTACTTCTCCTTCATCTGCATGTTGTTCGGCGCCTGCACCCTGCCGTTCGGCTGGGTCTCGCCGAGTTACCCCGAACTGGCGGCGCTGATCGGGATCGGGGTCATCGGCGGCATCTCGCACATCTTCCTGACCGAGAGCTACCGCTATGCCTCGGCCTCGGTGGTGGCGCCGTTCGACTATGCGGCAATGCTGTGGGCATTCCTGTTCGGCTATGCGTTCTTCGGCGAGGTCCCGACCGTCTACGTCTTCATCGGCTCGGCCATCGTGACGGCGAGTGGCCTGTTCGTGATCTGGCGCGAGCGCCGGCTCGGACTCGAGCGCATCCGCACGAGCGTCGGCGAGGGGCCCCCGGTGGGGAAGTAGAGCGCGGGTAGGATTGGGCGGAGGTCGGGGACCAGCGCCCCGTAGGAATCGTAGCGTACAGAAGGGGTTATCATCGTACCGGGCACGTCGGCCAGTGTTGCCGCAACGTCACGGTCCGCAGGAAAAGCGCCAAGGGTCCCTGCGGAAGCGCAAGATTAGCTAGGTCGCCGGCCGGCGGCGCATTTAGGATGAGCCAGCGATCACTCGAGGGGCGTGATTCCCATGAAAAATCTCCTTTTGGGCAGCGTGGCGCTGATCGTCTGGGCGGGCGCGGCGAACGCGGCGGATCTGCCCAGGATGCCGGTCAAGGCGGCGCCGCTGCCGGTCGTCGGCTATGACTGGAACGGCTTCTATCTCGGAGGCTATTTCGGCGACGCGATCAACGACTCCAAGGCGAGTACCAGCACGTCGATTGGCGCCAATAGCCTCAACCAGAAGGGCCTCACGGCCGGCGGCGCGGTGGGCTACAACTGGCAAGTCGCTCCGAGCTGGCTGATCGGTGTCGAAGGGGATTTCGGCTATCTGAGCCTCAACCGCACCAATATCGAGTGGAACAACAATGTGCTGGTCGGGGTCAAAGCCGATTGGTACGCCACGGCCCGTGCGCGTTTCGGCTACGTGACCGGCCCGTCGCTGCTCTATGTGACCGGCGGCGCGGCCTTCGTGCACATCCGCGACACCTTCGGCGGCGATTTGTTCACGGTCGGACCGACGACCAACACGACCACGAAAACCGGCTGGACCGTTGGCGGCGGCATCGAGACCAAACTGTCGCGGGCCTGGACCGCCAAGACCGAATATCTCTTCATCGATGCCGGCAACACCTCGTTCGCGTCGAATCCCGGCGCCGTCGTGGGGGTGCCCACGACCTTCACTCACAATTTCCACGTGATCAAGACCGGCCTGAATTACAAGTTTGGCGAGCCGTTCCTCGAGGGCCTGCCGCTGCTCGGCACGTCGGCGCAACTCCCGTCCGATCACAAGTGGGGCGGCTTCTATGCCGGCGTGAACTTGGGCGGCGGAATCTCGAATATTCGCACCCTCGGCGGAAATCTGATCGTCCCGGCCGGCTCCGAGCAGGACGTCAACGGCAGCGGCTTCGCCGGCGGCGGACAAGTCGGCTACAACCTCATGTTCGGGCCGCAATACTTCGCCGGCCTCGAAGGCGACATCGGCTATCTCGGCGTTCGTGGCTCCCAGGCCGATTGGGCCGATCCAACCAACATTTTCTCCACCAAGACCAACTGGTACAGCACGGCCCGCATCCGCGCCGGCTCGAGCACCGGTCCGGCCTTGCTCTACGTGACCGCCGGTGGCGCGTGGGTCAACCTCAACGACACCTTCACGAGTGCCGGTCTCGCCACCGGGAGCTCGCGGACGGCGGGCGGATGGACGTTCGGCGGCGGTATGGAAGTGGCGCTCGATGCGCGCTGGTCGGCAAGGATCGAGTCGCTCTACATGGATGTCGGCCACCGCAATCTGGGTATTGGTACCGCCGCCGCGGACTTCAAGGACCGTTTCACGGTCGTACGTGCCGGTGTGAGCTACGCCTTCGGCAACGACCTCTTCTGAGACGCGGCGACAGCGATGCGAAAGCCCCGGGCAGAGCCCGGGGCTTTTTCTTAGTGCAGCCCCGTTGGTTGCGGGCGCTCAAAACGCCTTGAACGTAATGATGGTGCGGGTGTCCTGAATGCCCGCGATGGTCTGCACCTTCTCGTTCACGAAATGGCCGATGTCGGTCTCCCGCTCGACATAGAACTTGACCAGCAGGTCGAACTCGCCAGCGGTCGAATAGATCTCCGAGGCGATCTCGGATTCGGCGAGCGCATTCGCCACGTCGTAGGACTTGCCGAGCTGGCATTTGATCTGGACGAAGAAGGGAATCATGCGCGCCTCCGGGCGGCCGCCGGCCGCTCCGCAATCCAGCAAAATCGGGACCCGTTGACAAGCGGGCGACTCATTTCGCCACGGTCCGCGAGTGCCCGCAAAGCCGGGGAGGTGCGTTGCGGCGCGCGCGCGCCGACGGCCTTCCACGCGCCGCGGCCTTGGCATAAGCTTCCGCAAAAGACCAATAAAGCGGGAGGATGCGATGCGTCATGCGTGGCTGATGGCGACGATCCTGGCCGGACCGGCCTTCGCTCAGCCGGCGAGCGACAAGCTTGACGACACCCAGCGGCTGGGCCAGCGCCTGTTCAACCAGTCGTGCCGTGTCTGCCACGCCAAGCCGCAGCTCACCAGCGTGCAATACGGCCCGATCGTCTCACGCGACTCGCTCGGCGGCGACGCGCGCGTCATGCGCGAGGTGATCTCCAACGGCACCCCGCGCATGCCGGGCTTCAAGATCCATTTCCAGCCGGCCGAAATCGACGCGATCGTGGCCTATCTCAAGACCGTGCCGTCGCCCTCGGCGCCCGCATCCGCGCCGGCGCGCAGCCGCAGCGGCGCGGACGCCGACTGAGCCGATTCATATCATTCACAAGGAGGAAGCCATGCGGTTCACTCTGTCAGCCTCCGTTGCGCTCGTGGCGCTCCTGACCGCGCCGGTCCTCGGGTTCGCGGCCGATGCCGTCCTGAGCGGCGCCGTCGTGTCCGCCGCGGGTGAGAAGATGGGCGGCGTCACGGTATCGGCCAAGCCCGAGGGCGCGACCATCACCACCACGATCTTCACCGACGCGGACGGCCGTTATTTTTTCCCGCCGATGCCGGAGGGAAAATATCGCGTATGGGCGCAGGCCGTCTCCTTCGAGACCGCCAAACGCGAGGTCGATCTCGCCGCCGGCAAGGCGCAGGACTTCACCCTCAAGCCGATGAAGGATTTCTTCCGCCAGCTGCCCGGCGATCTCGTGCTGGCCGGCCTGCCGGAGGACAATGACAACGACAAGAAGATGAAGCGCATCGTGCGCACGGTCTGCACCGGCTGCCACACCCCGAGCTACATCCTGCAGCATCGCTTCGACGAGGCGGGCTGGAACGCGATCCTGGAGCTGATGAAGCACGTCAACGTCTATGGCATCTATCAGGGCCCCGACCACAAGGCGACCGGCGTCATCGACTATAACCAGAAGGAGCTCGCGGCCTATCTCGCCAAGGCGCGCGGACCCGACGAGGGTGCCATGAAGGTCACGTTGCGGCCGCGTCCGAGCGGCGAGGCGGCGCGCGTGGTATTCCGCGAATACGACGTGCCGATCGATCCCGACGCCGGCCTCACGCCCGAGCAGATCGGCAACGACGGCAGCGACTGGTCGCTCGGCACGCCCTCGACCCTGATCCCGGGCTATGGCGTGCACGACGCCTGGCTCGATCTC